>NZ_JAUBPT010000029.1:12237-59443 GCF_036700905.1 Microcoleus sp. S13_C3
CACCCAGCCCGCGTCCAGCACCAGCACCCAGCCCGCGTCCAGCACCAGCACCCAGCCCGCGTCCAGCACCAGCACCCAGCCCGCGTCCAGCACCAGCACCCCGTCCGGGGGGGCGTCCGATTCGGGCGGTTCCCAGTTCTTGGATACCAAACGCTAATGTCTCGAACTTGCGAAAAAGCTCACTTTTTGAGAGCAGTAGCAAAGCTAACACTGACTACTTAACAGCATTCAGCATCGACTTACTCGAAGACTCAGAACTATCATCAACAGCCAATAGTTTGAACCATGCCAACGTAGCAGGCGTCAGTCGTGATTTGCTAGAAAATCCAGAACTATCATCAACAGACAGCAACGAAAACCAAGTAAGTTTAGCCGGCATCAGCAGCGACTTACTGGAAGACCCAGAATTATCATCAACAGACAACGATGAAACTAATGCAGATATAGGAGGCATCAGTGCCGACTTACTGGAAGATCCAGAACTATCATCAACAGACAGCGACGAAAATAACGGAGACCTAGCAGACATCAGTGCCGACTTACTGGAAGACCCAGAACTATCTTCAGAGGATAACAATTCTGAGCGAGTAGATTTAGCAGGAATCAGCAGCGACTTACTTGAAGACCCAGAACTATCGTATCTTGACGATACTCTCACCGCACAAACTCAAAAAGTCTCATCTAAAAATACCGACGATGACGCACTCCCCGCAGAAGCCGTTCCCGAACCAACTACCGGATTAGGAACGCTATTTGCTCTAGCTGTATTGCCTGTAATTAAAAGACTCAAAAACCGGAAAAACAAAGATTAATGAAAACCCTCTACACCATCCTGTTTGCCCTCAGCATCATCCTCATCAACCCCTGGGGAAGCAGCCGGGGCCTCATCTGGACTTCCCCCAAAGTATTAATTATTTGGCTAATAGTAGGAGTCAATCTCGCCCTCTTGTGGGAACAAAGAAAAGCCCTAACCATTCCCAGACAGTGGAAAATCTCGCTAATACTGTGGACAATATTTCTATCAATCGGAGCTATCTCCACTCTACAAAGTCCTTTTCCCTTAACCTCTTTCTTCGGTCAAGACCAAATGGGAGACGGCTGGCTCTACTGGTTGTTAATCGCCGCCTTCACCCTCAGCAACAGCTTGCTCTTAACCATACACCCGCAACTCATAAATTCCCAACTAAAAGGACTGCTAATTGGCGGCATGATCCTTTCTCTTAGTATCTTCCCCCAAATCATCGACTGGCGGATCGACTATACCGCCACAATGGGGCAAATTATCAGAGCTGATGTCCTAGCCAGCAGCATTTTTCAAGGACAGCAACCAATAGGATTGTATTCCCATCGCGGTCACGTAGCCATAGTTTTAGCATTAATAATAATTACTGCTCTTGTCGGTTGGTTTTCGAGATTTACCACAACTAAATTAACTGTAATTACTTTGGCTTTAACTGTTCCCGCACTGCTGCTAACATCTACCCGAAGTGCTATTTTAGCTTTGATGGTTGCCAGTGCCTATTTGCTCCGAGGCAAATATTACAAAATCCTTGCAGGCATTGCTCTTATCGGTGTAATTGCTATTGGCATCATGACTGTCACCAGGCCGCTGGATTGGAGCAAACCGACCATCGCCCAAATCATGTCTAGCCGATCGCCGATGTGGACTCTCTCAGCCCGTGGCATCAAAAAACGCCCGCTATTTGGATGGGGATTTGACGGTTTCGGCATTGCCTATCCCTACATCCGAAATCCTCAAGTAACTCCGATTGTTGTAAATTTAGACGAGTTTACTTACGACTATATTAACATAAAAGCTGAAATCAGCACTAGAGAAATTCCTACTTACAAAGCTCACAATTGGATTCTGGATACAACCCTATCAGTTGGCATCTTAGGGCTGCTTGCTGGCATTGCAGTTTGGGGATATTATGTATGTTTAGCCATGAATTCGTATCTGCGCGGTATTGAAGCAGTTGCTATTGCTTATTTCATTTTTACTTTCACTTGGTTCGACTGCGCTCAATACGCACATATTGCCTGGTGGACGATGAGTCTCGCCGCAGTTAAATCTGCTTCTGCTACTCGTTTTTCTCGTTTCCGGGCAGAGCCCGGGCAATTACCAATTACTAATTAGCAATTACCCATTCCCCAATCTTACATTTCCTGCATTAACCGCAAATAGTTTTGCCGCATTTGCGTCATATTTTCCATCATTCTATTAGCCATATCTTTCTCAACATCGCTCATTTGTTGCCAAAATAAAGCCGATCGCCTCGCCATAATTGCTTCTTCCCATAGCATCTCCAAAAGTTGCGCCGCCATTGGGTTTTCAGCATCGATAATCCCACACAATTGCTCGAAAGCCCGGTTGGCTTCGGTGTGAGTGCTAACATCCTGAACCAGGCTTAGGCATTTTTTCAGTTGTACGATCGGATTTTCAGAAGAGTAAGCCATAATTTCACTAAGATAAGCGACAAAATTTACACTGATACCTTTGACATTACTAGAGTTGTGACACAGCCGTAGAGTTCCCTACATACCACCGCCAAGGCAAATCCATGCCTTGAGAAATCCCGATCCGCGTAGTTTGCACAAAATTTATTGTACCCTCCTCCACAGCTTGCTGAAAGTGCTCGCTCCGGTGTTCCAACCGCAGCGGTTGGCCGGAACCCAAGGGAAAACCGCTTAAAGTTCGATCGATATCCAGTACCTTACACAGTTTCCCAGGCCCGGCGGCGAGGCGCGATCGCTTCTTCTCAGGAATTCCAGCGAACCCCTTGGGAACCACATCTACCTGCAAAGCTCGAATCAGCACAGCACTAGCAACTCCCTCCACATCCGTCACCACGTTAAAACAGTGATACATCCCGTAGATTAAGTAAACGTAGCTCATACCCGGAGGCCCGAACATCACCTCATTGCGAGAAGTGCGCTTTCGGTAAGCGTGACAAGCGGGATCTCCCGGGCCGTAAGCTTCGGTTTCGACAATAATTCCCCGAATCGTCTCGCCGTCAGGAAACTGCCGCACCAACGAACATCCCAGCAAATCTGGCGCTACGCTGGTAGATGGCCGCGCCAGCCAAAAAGATTCTACAATCTGAGTATTTGCACTCACTCAACAACAGCAGGTAAATTATGGACGTTAAGTTAGTTTTAGCAGTCTTGACAGCAGTTTTCACCGTTTGCTGTCTGTTCTTCGGTACAAAAAACGGATTCTACGATACTGACAAGTATCATGGTAACGGTTCTGCTCACTAATTTTAGGCGATTGTTAGTTGCTTAAAAAAACCGCCGCCTGTCAGTCAGGCGACGGTTTTTTTTTATGAACCACAGAGGCCACAGAGGACACAGAGAAAGAGAAAAGAGAGAGCAGAAAGAATGAAAAGAAGTTGACAAATGATGAGACAGCAGATTGCTGTATTTGCTGCAATTAAGGATGAATTGTGCCATCTGGCATTTTAGCTTCTTGCAAGCTAGCATTTGAGAAGTCCGCGCATCCCATGAGGTTGAAACGCATTGTGGCTCCTCGATCCGTTGCTTTCATATTGAAACCAACTACTGCATTTTCTGGGTTATTCTGTTCTGGAACAGCGGTGACATTAAAATCCATATTTGCTTCTTTTTCATTAGCCTCAAGGTTGAAAGTGATGCCAGCACAGCCCAAATCAGCTCCCGTCAGGTTGGCTTTATTTAAGTTGGCATTTTTGAGGTTGGCATTGGCTAATTTGGCTCCTGATAAGTTAGCACCTTCTAAGTTGGCTCCCTGCAAGTTGACTCTTTGCAAGTCTAATCCTTTTAGGTTGGCATTGCTGAAATTGCATTCGGGACACTGTTTGGTTTCCAGCAATTGCTTGACTTGGTTTTGTTGATTTGAAAAAGTTAGATATTTTGCCGCAGTAAATATAACGGCGATGGACAATCCAGCAGTAAATAAATTCTTTAATTTCATAAATATCCGAAAAGCTTCGGGGCTTTCTATCGCGGTTAATAGATCTCTACAGTAGGGCGATCGACCTCTCCAGAATTTCCAAAACAAAATTGTCTGCATCTGAGTAAAACAGTCCGGTCCAATTAAACACCGCTGGACTTATAAATCCCGCCTCCTTTTCCTCGCCAGTGCTGCTTTGAGCTTCGCACTCGTCCCGTCCGTCTGCTTCACTTTGCTTTGAGCCCTCCACAAACGGAATTTATTATTACCCGAAGGCGCCATTGGCATATACCTGCGGATATAAATAAAAGAAACTTTATTTATATCCCTGGAAAGAGGAAATTTTCGAGAGACTTGAGGATAATTAATGTAGAAACGCAATACTGTAGCTGCGCTGTAAATTTCTTAGCAACTACTTTTTTGGTCAAAATTGCTTTGAGAAATTAATTTACTCTAAAAACAGTTGGCAGCAGCTCAGGTTCCTTAACCTCGCCAGAACACACCCTACTTATAATCCCGACAATTCGGAGCGGTAATGAACACAATCAAACCCGAACCCCAAAGATCGCGCTTCATGGCTCTGCTGCTGACAACGCTGCTGACCTTTCCCTTTTTGAGTGCTTGCGGTTCTAGCCAGCAAAATTCCGCTCCCCCGCCTCCTGTTGACAACTCTCGCGCTGGAGGAGTGCAAACTAATCGGGGTTCCAATCCTTCGCCACAAGCCAAAAAAGGACTGAGCAATGCTCAAAAAGTAGGGATTACTTTAGCAGGAGCAGCCGCCCTTTACTACATCTACAATCAGCACAAAAATAAACAAGAAAAGGGGCCGCAGGGAAAACATTACCTTTCCAAAAACGGTCGCGTTTACTACCGTGATGCCCAGAATCGCCCGGTCTGGGTAACGCCCCCGCCTGAAGGAATTAAAGTTCCGGAGTCCGAGGCCGTGCGTTACCGCGAATTCCAGGGGTACAACAACCAAAATACCGGTCGAGACCTTACTACCTTGCCGGAAGCTACAAGTCCTGTTCCCGCACAGTAGTCTAAGCATTTGAGATTTTAGATTGCAGGTTCCGTGACTTTCAATTAAATCTGGGATTCCCAATCTAAAACAGTCGTTTTTCAACACATAAAAAAGAGGAACTTTATCATGGTAGACGGATTTTTGCGGAAGTTAAAAGATGCGATCGTCGGGCCAGACAGCGAGCAACTCGATCCTGATGGCAATTACCAAGATGCCTCCAATGCCGGACAGTACGGCAACGTGACTCCAGCCAGCCAAGACCCCTATGGCGACCCGGCTGAGTACGGAGAGCTCGGCAACGTGACTCCGGCAAGCGAAGACCCCTACGGCGACCCGGCTGGCTACGGAGAGTACGGCAACGTGACTCCAGCAAGCGAAGACCCCTACGGCGACCCCGCAGACTACGCCGGTACAGACTACGGACAGTTCGGCAACCTGACTCCGGCCAGCGAAGACCCCTACGGCGACCCCGCAGACTACGTAGCGGATGCTGGAATGTTCGGCAGCGTGAGTCCGGCCAGCGAAGACCCCTACGGCGACCCGGCGGATGAAGAAGGCTTTAGTTAACTCAGTTAGCTAGAAAAATTACCTGGTAAGCAACAGCACCCCTGCGGGGGTGTTTTTTTGTTGCGAAATACCAAGAGTGAGCGAAAGATGAGCACAAAAGCGAACTCTTGAGGGGAGAGAGAATCTGAAACCCTTAACGGACAAGAGAATTGTTAAACGGAGAGGGTGGGATTTGAACCCACGGAACCTTGCGGTTCACCTGATTTCAAGTCAGGCGCATTCGACCACTCTGCCACCTCTCCTGGCGCATAAATTTTATCATACCAGCAAATGTCTCTAACTACAAATAGCCGCAGATTCAGCGCGCCGATAAAGAATTTGTTCTCTTTCTACCCCGAAATCTTCGCCTACCCATACCAGAGACACTTCCGACACTGCTCCATTTTCCAGCAGGACGATCGAGAAATTCCGCAGTTTCGAGCACTCTCTCTCCACAATTCGCGGTACGCTGGCCGCATTCAAATAAACTGTACCCTCCGCACTCACCTCCAGCGACTTCCGCAACTCCTGCTTCGTGTGCCGCAGTTTGTGGTGCATATGACCAAAAGTTACTAGAGGTATGTGCTTCCCAGAACTCCGAGTTCGATCGATCGCCTCCGCAAAATCCGGGTCGCCCCAATCCCCTCCCAGTGGCTTCCAATCTCGCCCGCAGGGGTCTTCAGGAGCCTCTCCCAGCCCCGTCGGCCCCGTGTGACCCAAAAAAATCACATTTTCGCAATCGGCATCCGCTGCAGCCCCTGCTATGCGCCGCGCCGACTCCTCAAAACTTTCTACCCCAAACCATTCCGAGTAAAAATCCCCGTACTTCCACTCCGATCCCCCCCAAGTAAACGGGCGGCTTCCCACCACAGTTACGCCCAATTCTGGAAAATCACGCTTCCCGTAACCGACGTGAGCTTCTCCCATTAAATCTAACTGCTGTTTTACCCAATTTTCTTGAGTGCGATCGTAAGGGCACTGACTGCGGCCCCACTCTGTCGCCGTGTACCAAGCGTCGTGGTTCCCAAACACCGCTGCTTTCGGAATGTCCAATTGGGCGATCGCCCGCACCACCTCCACCGACTCATTGCCAAAATCCCCCACAAACAGCACCAAATCAACGCCCAGATGCTTCAGGGCCTCGCCGTCTTCAGGTTCCCAGCGATCGTGAACATCCCCAACCACCGCAATTTTGATAGATTTAGCCTCATTCATGTGATTTGCGTTCGTTCGTTCGATCCCTTACCGCTTAAAAATTCCTACTAAACTTACCAATTTTCGGCAAATCCAGCCTTCACTAATTATACAGTGCAGCCTCTCCCAGGGAATTGGAGATTTGAGATTGGAGATTTGAGATTTGCTCAGCTTTCTTCATCTTTCACTCCAGGGCGCAAAAATTCTCTCCCCCTTTGACATGAGAAGCGATTGGCCTGAAGTTAAGCCCGTTAATCACCGACTCCAACGCCATAAAACTCAAGCGAGTCGGGACAGAACCCCTAGACTGAATTATTCCTCCCTATCAGGTTCCCCCGACCTTTCTTCATCTTCAATTGCAAATTCGCTGATGTAATCTCGCACGACACGCTCGAAGAACAGGGTGGCCGGTAAGCTCGACCAGTCGCTGTAGTGACCGAAACCATAGCGCAGAGATTCAACCAGTGCAGCAAGGCGATCGGGATTGTCATTTTCTTGTCGCAAGGTAACAACAATCTCAAGGGGATTGGGAGTTGTCCACTGACCCAAAAACGGCGGTTTGCTTGCGATTTGGTCAACTTTTAATTTAGCTTTATTTAAAAGTTTGCCTTTGGACTCATCAGATTTCTTGGCAGCTTCGTCAACTTTTAAATCAGCATTATTTAAAAGTTTGTCTTGAGAATCATCAGCTTTCTTGGCACCTACGTTAATTTTTGTTGAGCGATAGCAACTTTGACCGCGTAATTTACCTGGTTTTTCATTTCGTACAGATAGATAAGCAACACAACCCGTTTGATTAGTTGCGCTTAGTCGAAATAATCCCTTTACACTAGAGGCTGAAGGAATTTCAAGGGTTGAAGTCAGTTCTTTTTTTGTCCGCGTATCTTCCAGAGAAGTTTCTGTTAAATATCGGACTTTTTTATCGATAATTCCAGGGGCGAGGTCTTGGCGAATCCGAATTATCCGCGCGCCTTTCCATTCTTGCTCCATATGTTCGTGCAAGGGGCTTCCCGACTGGGTTTCAAAATTAATCTGATTTGCATTCATTTTAGAATCGGCAAGCCAAGACCAAAGTTTCACGCAGTTGGAAGAATCGATCGTAACTAATGGTTGATTTCCCTCCTCTACAGAATTGGAAATAATCTGCTTGACAAATTCCATGAAACGATTCCGACGCACATCTTCTTTGTCAGCCAGTTTCACGGGGGAGATTTGGGAAATGAAGGCGATCGCATCAGAAAACTTGCTCCAAGGACTGATTTGTAAACTATTCCTATCATAAGCACAGCACAGTTCGCACTCGCCTGTCTCCACGTTGAGACGCATAGCAACTGGTAAAAATGTCTTCTCAATAGAGCCGCGAGTGCGACCTTTCTGTTTGCGGACGATCGTAATCCCAATAATTTCTTTTGGTCTGGCTTCTTGAGGAGTATCTTTTAGCCATTTGTCAACCTTTTCTTTGACATCATCAATGCGGCCAGAATGAGCCCAAAGTAAGTCTTTTAGAGCCGCTTGCACTCGATGGGAAAAATTATCGAGGTTGAGAATATTTTTGTCCTTACTTTTTTCAATCGGTAGCAGAAACTGCACGCAAGAACCAGCGATTTTAGCCAGTGCTTGACGGGATGAGGGTTTATTCACCGAATCGTCATGTTTGTTGTCTGGATACCATTCCCGTGCCATTACCAGGCAAAAAGTTCGCTGTTTGCGTAAAGCAAGTTGTTGGACGATCGACTCCCAGGCTTTTATGCGGTTTTGCGATCGCTCTTTCGCTTTCAAATTTGCACCTGGCAATGACTCTCTCGGCCCGTGAGTGTTTGCTGGCAAACGATTAGCCATGAGTTCGATCGCATCACCCCAGAGAACTGGAATCATTGCTTGCAGCAGTTTCACTTCGGTTTGGCATTGTTCTTCGTAAAAGACAACAAGCAACAGTCTTTCGTTAGGATATAGCCGACGCATAGCTTCCTGGTTTGCCTGAATCATCGCCTTGAGTTCTTTTAATTGACAAACCAATTTAAGGGCTTTTCTGCCTTTTGCAATATTATCTAAATTGGTATCAAGGTGTTTAGTGAGCAAGCTGTTTAACTCATTGTCCTCAAAGCTTTCTAGATATTTGGGAGTCAAATCATAGCAGTCGTCTTTTTCGAGAACTTCTAAAGCAGCACCTAACAGAGTAGGCAAATTAATCATGCGTGAAGCTGTATCATCTAATTTGTGGCTTTCACCTCTCTTAAATTTTACAGGATAGTAATTATCAAAAGCTTTAAAACCGATAGGTTCAAGAATTGTGGCTATCGCCTCAAAAGCTTCTAATTTATCAATTTCCGGTACACCAGCATCAATTCCGTGTTTTCCTTCTTGCAGTCGGTTGCGGTAAGTTAATACTACTTTACAGCTATCCGTTGAAGCTTTCCCCAAAGCAATTTGGGAACCATCAATATTTTGACCGTTAGGGGTTTTCAGCGGGAGTTTTAGCTTGCCGCGCAAGGCTTCAAAATCTTTATCGATCGCCCAAAACCAATTTTTCTTTTTGTCGGGTTGATTTTTCTCAGGTTTTTCGGAATCGGAAAGCACCGTGTAGCGAAAGGTGCGATCGCTATAATCATCAGAAAAGACAAAGCCGCTAATATTTGCTGAGTTATAGCGTGCAGGTTGTAACCCACTTAACCAGCGGCGTTTGGAAACATCTATCTTCAATAAAGGCTGGTGCAAAGAAGGATAGGTTACAACTTCTAAGCGTACCACCAGACTGAATGTTCCTGTAGTGTCGGGTAGAGTAATGGGATCGGTAATCAATTCTGCCATCCCAGTTGTGAGGCTACCACTGCTGGAAATAACCCGCTTCATTGTTCCTAGCCCCTGAAAAATCTCTTTTCCGGCGATCGCACGAGCTGCATAATCGACTAACACGCGATAATCATAATTGTTGCTGTGTTTTGTAGTTCCTGTATTTGGATTCCATTTCCAAGGTAAAACTTGAGACTCAGACGGAGTAATTGTTAACAACTCCTTTCGATCGTGCAAATCTTCCAAACGGTCGATAACTTCCACTAGCCCATCTTCTTTTTCAGCAAAAGGTTTTAGGAAATTTGTTATCCACTCGTTGATAATTGGGCGTAACGCTTTCTGGATATCTTGTGTACTTTCGGAATTTAAGTAAGCAAATGGTTCCGGCTCATTTACACTTTTAGAATTCAACGAATAGTTACTCAAACCTACATTTAACTGAATCCGTGCGGCACTGTCAAGTCCTACTTCTAACAAACCTCGCAGCGAGGCATAAGGGAGATTTTTGATGGCTGAATCGCCCTTGCAAGCAGCTTTTTGGATAGTTAAAAGCTCATGTAAAGCAGATTTTGTCCAACCTAGTGTCAAGCCTTTGACTGTTACTGGCTCGATATTATCTGGCACGGTAAAAGCTAGGGTAATTTCTTTCAGACTCTTATTCGCAAGAGGAATGTAAAGAGTGTCTGAAACCACAGTAGCTTCAGTTTCTTCGTCATCATCGGATTCGATTTCGTCAAAAATGTCGTCGTTCATGGTTGCATCTCCAATAATAGTGGTTTCCTTTATAGTCCTGGACGCATGGGGGCCAGAAACCGGGTTTTTTTACGAAAATATTTCGTTACAGCCCGTAGATTCGGTAAAAAACCCGGTTTCTTTGGTCTGAGTGCGTCCAGGACTGCTTTACTTCGCCGTCGCGATCGAATTCAATTTCGTCCAAAATTTCGTCGTTCATGCTTACATCTCCAATAAAGGCGAAAAATCATTAAAATCGTCTTCTTCCTCTGTCAAACCTTCTGAATCGCGTAAACTTTCCGGGTAAACTATGCCATTAATGCGCCGCAGGGGCTCCAGAAATGCACCGTAAAGTTCTTGATAAATTTCTCGAATCACTGGATCGGGATGCTTGACGCATTCTTCTAAAATAATTCGCATCTGAACTAGCATACTGTCCCGCCCGGAGTCAGGTTCATTTTTAGTAGATTTAATTGCCCAAGCTGCATCGACAAAGTAAACTTGTACGGGACATCCATTTCGCATCCCGCGCCCAATTGTTTGCAAAATCCCAACCATCTGATTTGCCGTAAACGGTTTAAATAAATCTTCACCCAAACGGCTAGCCATGAGAGGTTCGCGTAACAGCCGATTAGCCGTTTTCCAGAGTAGTTTTCGGGACTGTTTCCAAGTATTATAAATTGCTGGCAAGTCTTCGGATTCAGTAAAAACTCGACTGTCAAATTCTTGGGTAGCTTTTCCGGCTAGACTGTACAAAAGTTGCGTATCGTCAGTCGTGGGGTGGGGACGGGTGAGGAAATAAATTGTACCAATGGCTGCATCGAGTTGCCTATCTCCTTTGGTGAAAACAATATTTACGCCTCTACCAATTGCCAACATCGGAAAAATGATAATATCGCAAGTTTCATCATCTCCTAAAGCCTCGCACTGAGCCGTGGTAACGAAATCAGTGGGTTGCTCTCCGTTTTTGAGAAAATTAACAACTGCTTTGGTTCTTTTGCCGATTTCTGGATGGTAATCGTTGATAAAATTCTTAACGTTCCGAGCTTGTTCATAGCTGTTAACAATTAAGGCAGCTTTGCGGTAAATACCATGTTGCACGTCAAAGTTGAGGATGGATTTGTAAATTTCAGATTTCTTGGTTCCTCCTTGCACCAGCGCGTCTACCATTTTTTTTAAATTACGATCTCGCAGTTCGCCTGCACCGCTATATCGGAGAGGTTCATCGCGCGATTCGCGATCTGGCAGCCATTTGAAGCGGTAAATGCTCTTTTTGGGAGCGTGTTCTGTTTGCCGCGGTTTCAGCAGATAATCCGGCCCAGAGTTAATGTGATAAGCAGGACTTGCTTCGAGAAATGAGGTAGCTGAAGTCATTAAAACTGCCGGCCCTGTCAGTTCGCCATCTGCCTTAAATAACTGATGAAAACGGTGCATTAACATCCGAGGCGCGCCCACAAAAATAATATAAGACAGTTCCACATTTCGGGCTTGAGAGCGAGTAGTTTGTGCCGATTCACAACTGTATTTCACGCCCGAAAAAGACCCCAAAATATTCTCAGGAATCAGTTGTCGCAGTTCCGGTGTTGCCGTTGATTCGACAATCGGTTCCCGAATCAGTCCTTCTGCTACCATTGTTCTAGTTTGCGGTACGATCCGCTGATAGCCTAAAATCACGAAAGTAACGCAAACAAGTAAGGTAATCGTATCCTGATCTTCGCCTGATGCAGTGCCATCCTTAAAACACAAAGGCAAAAACAATTCGGCAATTTTTTTGACTATTTTATCGCGCCGTTCGATCAGATTCTCCGCTAAATAACGACGAAAATAAAGAATTTGAGTTTCCCATTGCTGTTTGAGCGTGTCGGCGTTTATTCCCAGCCTTTGAGCGCACAGATCCATGTTTAGCCGATCGTGCGGTTCAATGCCCGTGCGATCGTAAAAAGCATGGTAAGCAGCCGTTTCCCAGAATTCTTTCAAGGCTCGACTTTTGCTAAATCCCTGTTTGACTTCCTCTTCGTCAAGGCGATCGCGTTTAGAAGTTTTCTCAAAGCCATCCAACAAATCGCTGACTATTCTCAGAACGGTTAATAACTGATTCTCATAGCGTTTGCCGACTGGCGATGAGGGCATATTTTGAACGGCAGTAATTAATGATGTGTTGTGATTGCCAAATTCTGCTAGATCGCGGCTATAAAGTTCTACATCTCGATCGAACAATCGATAATTTTCGCCGCGAGCAAAACGATTGTGAATTTGTTCTTGAATGACTAAATGGATAGAATCTGCCGCACCTGAAAGCTTTAAAGTTGCAGCACCGTAAGCATCCAGATTTGATTGCACCATATCTGCTTCGTCAAAAACTACGACATCGAATGTCCGGGCAATTAATTCAAAATAACGAATGCGATCGCGAATGGCATGGGGTGGTACTTCAGTATCCATTGAGAGAACGTGGCCGACCCAAATATCGGCATCTAGCAAATCGCGGGGTGCTTTGTGGCGGCCGCACATCGTCCAAACCGGACAAAGATACTTTTTCATTTGCCCTTTTTTGCCACCGCTTTGTAAAATTTCGTTGCAGGGTGCATAACTAAATCCCCACATCGAAGTATCAGCAGTAGAAAACGCAGGTAAGACGCAATTTAAGCCAAAAACTTCTGCTTGTTCCAAACTATAGCCAAAGCCGCCATTTCCTCCTGATGCTGCGATCGCCTCGGCAATATTGTTAGCGTGTCGGCGGCGAGTTCCATCGCTTTGACCGACTAGCATTCCCACTTTAATTTCATGAAATGCTAGTTCTGCCATGTACTGTCTGGCAACTTCAATAGAGGGAAACACAAACATCGCTTTATAACCGCGTTTTCCCAACCATACAGCTATCAATACGAGCAAAGTTGTTTTGCCCGATCCAGGCAGTCCAATTAAGTGCTTGATGCCTTCTAATTCGATGACTGTTTCTTCCCGCAAACCCTGACCAATTTCTGGCACTTTAATTGCAAAATGTTCAAACCGTTGTACCCAGCTACCCCGTCTTTTTTCAGGGTGATTTGCTTCGCGTTCATCCATCTCAACTGCTAACTCGTACAGTTCCGCAAGGGGAATGCGGATTTTTGCTTTCGGCAGGCGATCGAGGGAATGGGTGCGGCGCGGCGCAAGTGGGGCTGCGATCGACCCAATTGGCACTCTCGCGGCTGTTGTTTCTTCACCTAAAGCAACGGCCATTTGCTGGCGGGGATCGGCAAAGGTGGCGCTGTAAAATTGGTGTGCCAAAGGCTGGCCCAGAATTTGACGTGCTTGGGCAATTAAAGGGTCTTCTAGGGGGTCTGTGCGTTGAAAGTGAAGTGTTTCTAAGTTAATTTTATAGGTTCCTTGAGTTTTGTTGCGGTAGTGGCGATCGTTATAAATAGCAACGGCGTGTTTCACTGACTGTTCTGTCACGTAAGCCAGCGACATCAGGCGCATATTGAAAATGGCTTGGCGGGCTTTTGTCAACGCGGGTGCATTGATGATACTCGCCATTCCCGATATCGTTAAAGGGGCATATTCTAGGGAATTAGTCTCAATAAATTCTGCCATCAAGACACACAGCCAGCAAATGCGATCTATTCCCGTCCAGAAATCTGGTTTAATTCTCATATTTGATTTTCTTTAACAACTGTATGACTTGTGAAACAGACAGAATTTCGAGAGTAGCAGGATCGCCTTTTTTATCGATCGCTGACTGGAAAGTAGAGAGGTAATCGGGCCGCTCCTCAATTAATTGGTCGCTGACGGCAATGATGCGGCGGCGGTAGTGAATCAGCCCTCCGATGCCAGTGCGGTTGAGGCGCAAAGCAAGGGAGACAGGACTGGTGTATGACTTAGCATCAATACCAATATTGCGACCGTTAATTGCTACATCGCATAGGTCTGATTCTGGGTAAAGTTCGGCATCTAGTCCGTTTTTTATGGCAGCCTTAAAAATTGCTAATTCGTCGATCGCCGGCCCAGTCCAATAGGTTAAAATTTGCGGTTGGGCAATCAGCAATCGGTCTTGGTTTGGGTCTAATTTCTCCGAAACTTTTGCTGTTGAGGAGTTGTGACCGAGGCATTGGCGAATCGGACATCGCCCATCGGGAAAAAGTTCTTTATTGGGATAGGGGCGCATCAGCGTACCGCAATACGCGCAGCGATGAGCGTGTCCGTCAATTAACCAGACATCCGGCACGCTATCAAAAAAGGTGTCAACAATCATTCCCTGTAAAGGGGTTAAATCGTTATCACGTAAATACTCTAAGAGTTGGTGTTCTCCGATGAGCGATCGGCTGCCAAATAGCGCTCGCAAAGCCGTATAAGCTTTGTGCTGGCGGCGAATTCCCAATCGTTCAGTTGCGTCGCGCAACCGTTGGTACAGGCGGTGTTCGATGATATTATCTTCGCCAAAAGTGCCTTTACTGTTGGCAATTACTGCACAATCTGGGGTTGGCACTCGCAAGTCTGGATCGATGAGAATTACTTGACCAGAGTCAAAATCGGCGTGACAAAAAATATCTAATTCCCACTTATTGAGGGGATATCTAGCACGTTCCAAAACGGTATGCACGCAAGCCGCGCGATCGCTTTGTCCGGATTCGATATACAGCCTGCCCAACTTGCACATAGCCCGATAAAGTTCCGATGGCATACTATCATCGTCTTGGCGAACGATGTCTCGATTGAGAATTCTTGTGTATTGTCGCAGAATTCCCTGGGCCAGCAATATAACAGTATCTTCAGCCAGATCGATCGTGCTGGCGTGTCCTGTGGGTAATGGCAATGTCGTTGTTTGCATTTGTGGCAACCAGGTTGGGTCTTGACCATCAGCCTCGGCAAGAATTTGTTGCTCCAATGTTGCGTCTGGGAATGAGGGTAAAACTTGAACGATCGCGGCCAGTGTCCAGCCTTTCTTGAGCAAAAGTGCTGTTGCCAGTCCTTCTAAAATCTGCCGAAACCGAAATTCTTGACCTTTCGGCTGTGACAGGAGTTGCTTGGATCTCCACGATCGCACAGTTCGTAAGGCTGGTGGTTCCACAGATAGCCCAAGCTGCTCAATCCGTCGTTTTAGTTCTTTTGTCAGAAACTCAGCAGTTCCCTCCCACTGGCGATCGTCTTCAAAGTACATAGATGTATAAAACCAACCACTTTACAGCGTATACTGATTATAGTAAACGATGTAAATAAAGGATGTCAATAGAGGCTACTCAAAATACTCGTGGCTCAAGGTAGTCATTTACCTGTGAATATCTTGCGGGATAAAGCTTTCAGTCTAATTAGAGTCAGGTAAAAACTTAGCTGAGTCCACCCTTGGATCGCAAAATCTTGCTCCCATTGCCAGTCAGTCGGTTAACCTATGGCAAATTTTCTACCTCTGGCCCAACTGCCCACCGTTTTTGGTGAATTCAACTATAATTCAAAATACACTTGAGTCCAGCCCGCACCTTCCCCGGAATATTCTAACTGTGTTTACCACCGCACCTGCTCCGAACTTTACTCAAACCCGACTGCCCCACGACTTGTTTGCAGCCATTAACGCCCTCAAACAAGAGTTAAACGCCGTCATTCTCGCCCACTATTACCAAGACTCCGAGATTCAAGACATCGCAGACTTCATTGGCGACTCCCTAGAACTTGCCCGCAAAGCCGCCAACACCAGCGCCGAAGTCATAGTTTTTGCCGGAGTTCATTTCATGGCCGAAACCGCAAAAATTCTCAATCCCGACAAATTAGTGTTGTTGCCAGACTTAAATGCTGGGTGTTCCCTCGCCGACAGTTGCCCTCCCGAAGCCTTTGCAGCTTTCAAAGCCGATCGACCAGGACATTTAGTAATTTCCTACATTAATTGTACCGCCGCAATTAAGGCAATGAGCGATATAATTTGCACCAGTTCTAACGCAGTTAAAATTGTCAACCAAATTCCCGAAAATCAGCCGATAATTTTTGGGCCCGATCGCAATCTCGGCCGCTACGTCATGGAACAAACAGGCAGAAACATGGAAATCTGGCAAGGAGCCTGCATCGTCCACGAAAACTTCTCAGAAAAAAAGATAGTTCAACTCAAAATCGAAAATCCCGAAGCCGAAATAATTGCCCACCCAGAATGCGAACCTCCCGTGCTGCGCCACGCCAATTACATCGGCTCCACCACCGCTTTGCTCAAATATTCTCAAGCCAGTTCCAGCCAAGCTTTTATTGTCGCGACTGAACCGGGAATCATTCACCAAATGCAAAAGCAAGCTCCGCACAAACGCTTCATCCCCGCTCCTCCCAACAATAATAGTTGTGCTTGCAACGAATGCCCGCACATGAGATTAAATACCTTGGAAAAATTGTATCTAGCTATGAAAAATCAAACCCCTGAAATTACCATGCCCCTAGATATTCAACTAGCAGCTTTGCAGCCGATCCAGCGAATGCTAGAAATGAGCTAACGGTTGAGAGTTGACAGTTGTCAGTTGACAGTTGACAGTATTTTAGGATGGGTTGAATCCACGGATTAAATTAGTAATCATGGACGCGAAAAAACCGGTTTCTCCGAAAAATTGCGGATGCTCGCCACAGAAACCGGGTTTTTAGCCCCGCCTGCGTCCAGCACTGCATTAGGTCATTTCTTTAAAAATTAGGGACAATCGATGATTTTAGAAAAACTCATTGTTTTCACCCGCTATCCCGAACCTGGAACAACCAAAACTCGACTAATTCCGGTGCTGGGAAAAGCAGGTGCTGCCAACCTTCACCGCTTGATGGCCCAACGGACGATCGCCTGCGCTCTCTCTCTCGAAAAAACCCGCCGATTATCGGTAGAAATTCACCGAGCCGGCGGCAGCCAACAACTGATGCAAGAGTGGTTGGGAAGTGATATTTATTGTGAAAATCAAATAGACGGTGATTTGGGCGCAAGAATGACAGCAGCGTTTCAAAAGTCTTTTAATTCAGGGGTTGAGAAAACAGCAATTATCGGCACTGATTGTCCGGGTTTGAAAGCAGAAATCATGGCACAAGCTTTTGAGGAATTAAGCCAGCACGATGTAGTTTTGGGCCCGGCCAAAGACGGAGGTTATTATCTGATCGGGCTGCGGCGAGCGATACCGGAATTGTTCGGTGGCATTCACTGGGGAACCAGTCAAGTATTGGCTTGTACGCGGGCGATCGCCCAAAAGCTCGATCTCAATATTGCTTATCTTCCCACTCTTGCAGATATCGATCGACCAGAAGATCTCCTCGGTTTAGATATTAATATGTTGAAATAACTAAACTCTATTTAACCGTTATAAGTTATTATAAATTGTCATATATAATTTGAGAAAAATACTTGATTGTGAAACCAGAACGTCATAATATAGTAATTGTATTTGTCTAACCAAATGCTGAATCTCAGTAGCAGTTAGACAGCGCTTGGGACAATAGTCCCAGGCGCGAGAAAAAGCCAAAAATTACCAACTAAATTAGCAACTAACAGATCGGCTTTGTAGAAAACCCGCCCTGCCACATGAAACCCCAATGTCGGCGCGGCCCCGGTGTAAAAAATGAGCAACTAATAGCTTGGTTTTTTACCAAACTCTCCCACGTTAAGGCCCAATGTAGGGGCGAGCCCGGTCTCAGAAATTGGCCAAATAACAGATAAGCTTGGTACAAAACCCCTCTCTCTCACGGGGTGCTTAATGCTGTATGTCGCCAGAAAATCCCCATCTCAAAATTTCCATTATCATTCCAGTCTTAAACGAAGCACCTACAATTGCCTCAGTCATCTCCACCGCCCTTGAGGCCCAAAATGTCGAAATAATTGTCGCCGACGGCGGCAGCAGCGACGGTACTACAGACATAGCAAAATCTTTGGGCGTCCGAGTTATCTGCACCGCCCCAGGTCGCGCCACCCAAATGAATGTAGGTGCCGCCGCCGCTACTGGAGAGATATTGCTGTTTCTCCACGCAGACACTCTGTTGCCTCGCGGGTACGACTCTGGCGCACGTCGGGTACTAGCTAGCCCGTCCGCCGTAGCGGGGGCCTTTCAACTCAAGATTGACGCCCGCAGGCTCAGCCTCCGGCTGGTAGAAACAGGGGTAAACTGGCGATCGAACTTTCTGCAAATGCCCTACGGCGATCAAGCTATTTTCCTCAACGCAGTTACCTTTGACAAAATCGGCGGTTTTCCCGACTTGCCCCTGATGGAAGACTTTGAATTCGTGCGGCGGTTGAAAAAACAAGGCCGCATTGAAATAGTACCCTACGCTGTGCTGACATCCGCCCGTCGCTGGCAGCAGCTTGGGGTGATCAAAACCACCGCCATTAATCAAATAGTAATCATCGCTTATTTCCTGGGAGTGTCGCCCGATCGACTCGCTTTCTGGTATAAGAGGCAAAAGAAAAATTCTTCCAAAAACTAAAGAATAGTGAACTTTTCTAAAGCTCGCCGTTAATTATGTAAATAGGAAACACCTCCCTGCGTAAAATATGACTTGAACGCCTCAACTTTTACGCACAGCGAGGAAAAAGAGAATATGGCCGATCCCAGAGATGCAGAGCTTATTAAACCCTTTAACGGCGACCCCTTCACGGGTCATCTAGCAACTCCCATCAGTGCTTCTGATTTCACAAAAGCATTCATTGGGAACTTGCCCGTCTACCGGAAAGGACTCTCGCCCCTAATTCGAGGTCTAGAAATTGGTTTGGCACACGGTTATTTCCTCGTCGGCCCCGAAATCGTCTTCGGGCCACTGCGGGATTATCCTGAAGCAGCTAATCTCGGAGGATTATATACCGCCCTCGTGTTAGTTCTGCTTGGCACACTAGGTATGTCTGCTTACGGTTTAGTCTCTTTCAAACAAGACAACACCAGCTACCCTAGCGCTAATCCCATGACCCCTGATGCCCTCAGAAATGCTGAGGGGTGGAGCCAGTTTACCGGTGGTTTCTTCATTGGTGGAATGGGTGGTGTCTTTGTTGCCTACTTCTTACTCGAAAACTTTAACGGCGTTGATGCCATTTTCCGGGGTTTAGTCAACAATTAGACTCGACTGCCAAATATCCCTGTTGGAACACACTAACTTTAGTTTGGAGAATTTGATATGACAGGTTCCTACGCTGCCTCTTTCTTGCCTTGGATTTTGATTCCCCTAATTACCTGGGTGATGCCGGTTGTGGTAATGGGTTTGTTGTTTATCTACATTGAAAGCGACGCCTGATCCTTACCCCTAAAGTAAGACCTAAGTGGGAAAGCCGAAGTAAGACGATGGACGAACAATTGCTCTGAAATTTCTAGATAAATCTAGGGAAAATCAGCAAAAATTGTTTTTAGATTGCTGGCTCTCAGAAAACTTAGTTTCTTTACCCCCATCCCCAGACTTGATCTGTGGAGCAATCTTTCAGTTTTCTTCCTTCAAAACTCGTAATTGCAAAAAAATCCTCTGCCTGCAGGTAGAGGATTTTTTTGCAAAGAAGACAAATCATCCGATCGGGGAACACAAATTGCCAAATTCTGAGCCACAATTGTTATGGAAACCTACTAATGAGGAGACAGCGATGCAATTTTCCCCCGCTCGCCGAATTTTAGCTCCATTCCTGATCTCGGTACTGCTGTTAGTGACCGCCTGCGGTCAAACCCCAACCCAATCACGCTGGGACAAAGCCCAGCAGGAAAGCACCCAAAAGCCTGGTAAAGCACAGCAGACAACTGGTGATAAATCAAGTGCTAGTAATCAAAACCTGCCCAAGAAGGCAGTTGCAGGCGGTAAGTTAAATAAATACTTCCCGGCTTCTGGCGGTGGATTCGATCGCGTTTTTGCTCAAGAAAAATCCGGTTTTGCTGAAGCTAAGTTGAACAAAGACGGTAAAAATGTCGCGGTGCTCTCGATTAACGACATCGCCGGCAACCCCAACGCCGGTGCAAAATTCCAACAAAGTACCAAGCAAATTGCCGGCTATCCCGCCATTAATCAGGGTGCTAATATCACCGCTGTTTTAGTAGCAAATCGCTATCAGGTGAAAGTTCAATCCCGCAATCCCTCTTTTACCGCCAGCGATCGCGAAGCTTGGCTGTCAAAATTTAACCTCGGCGGCCTCGCCCGCGTCAAATAGCAATGTCTCTTGTCACACTCCGCGCCAGACTCGAGTCGGGCGCTATCAAAACTAAGTTTGCCACAAAGAGAGTTTGAAGTTTTTGCCATCTGCCAAAAGTAATACCTTTGATTTTCGTTCCAGCATAAGGAGTTTTTTGTGAGCAAAACAGTCTTTGAATTAGTGGATCAACTGCCTCAAGACAACATGACTGTCAAAGCCCTGCGAGCGCTTGACTTTGTGGTTCCCGGCGAGTGGAACAATTTAGTGGGCTTTGAAAATACCATTCGCACCGTTACTGGCGAAACAGACGAAGATTTGATCCAGCAAATTGGCGAGCGGGCCATCTACCTGTACAACGATAAATCTGAGGGCTACCAGCGCGCTCTCTGGCTCTACCAAACTATTGACAGTGCCGACAAGGCTTTGGGCACTGCCGCCCTCGCTAACAAAGTCTCCCAAAATGTGCCGTTTTTGTCCATGCTCGGCAATCTCACTCCCAAGCCGGAAAAAGCTCAAACGATCGACCTTTCTCTGAAGTTAGTCACTGAGTTGCTCGCTTTTTGCCAAATCAACGGCATTCCCGGCGACAGCATCGGCGATTTTGCCGCATCCTTGGGTGACTACGGCGGCGAATCCCTGATGCGGATGGCTGCTTTGGTTTGCTTTGATGGTTTGATTCCCCTGGGCCCGGACTTTATCATGGCAACTCAGTCTTGGATTCAGAGACTCTCCCCGAACGATTTGCAAGATAATTCGGTCTTTCAGTCGATCGGCGGCATGATTCCTGGGGGCTCTCCCGCAGGCCAACTCGGCTTTATCGGCGAAAGCTTTAACTCGGTTTCTGGCTGGATGAGCTCTTTTGTGAGCGATCGAGGTTTGACTCCCCAAAACGTACTCGGCCACTTGCAGAATTTTGTAGATATTTCAGCAGACAAGGTGGACTACGTGGGCGCATTCCTCGACATGACTACCAACTATTACGAACACACCGGTGTTCAAACTCTCGCCCGCCGTTTGATTGAACGAGCTGTCGCTGAGATTTAGAATAACCAAAGGAGTTGTGATGTTTGCGGGCGATCGCCCTGTGAGAGTGTTTTCAGTTCAAATTTTTTTGACTAGCCATTCTCTCAGGTTGGTTTTCGATAAAATGTGTGCGATCGAGAAAGTCGATCGCCCGCTTGCTCAACTCCCAACTCCTTACCCAGTCACTTTTACCAGGAAGCGTTAATGTCAGAAGAACCGAAAAATCCTACCGCTGGCGAATCGGAAACTCCCAGTGCGTCGATCGAGAACGCCCCGAGTTCCGACACAGCCGAGACAAGCGACTTCCCCAGCACTGACAAGCCCCAGGCGGCTGCTAAAAAGCCCGCAGCCAAGGCCGAAGGCGACAAGCCCCCAGCTAAAGCTAAAAAGGAAAAAGCACCTGCTGTTGAAGACAAGCCCTTTGCGGAATTTATTCAACAAGATTATTTGCCCGCTTTGCAAACTGCTTTGACTAAGCAGGGCGTTAAGGATTTAGAGGTGAGTTTTACCAAGCAAAAATTCCCCGTTTTTGGGATGAGTTCCGCCGGGGATTGCTGGCAGGTAATTGGTAAATTCCAAGAAGGAGAGCGCCAATTTAACCTGTATTTTCCTCAAGAAAATATTCAAAGTCAAAGAGCCTTTTCCTGCGCGGAAAATAAGACAAAAACCAGCACTTTAGAGCCTTTTTTGATCGATGAGCGCAAGGTAACACTAGACCTCATGGTGTTTGGCGTCGTCCAGCGGCTTAACGCTCAAAAATGGCTAAATCTTAATTAACCTGAGTTCGGGATAAGAAGAGGGGGGGACAATAACTTACTCAAAGTCAACCCCTACTCCCCTTCTTAAGGCAGGGCTGTTTCATTCTCACCAAAAACATGAATTTTGACTGTTGTAGTGCCAAGAGTGTCTACCCCCGACCTAGAGGATTTAATCGGCAGATCAGACCAAGAGGGCCGGCACTCTTGGCACGGCCCCTACCGAGAATGAAACTGTCCTGCTTCTTAAGGGGGATTTAGGGGGATCTGGACTCAGGTAAAAACGAGATTGATCACAGGCTTTCAGGCGATTGTTGACACCAACGGGATCTTGGAGTATCCCTACGGGGAAGCTCAGGATAGGCTGGTGTACTTCATAAATGTGGAATCTCCTGTAAATGGAAAGCAATAGCCATAGAACTCAAAAAATCAGGTCATCTTCTCAATCAGTGGCGGCATCAATCCTGTGGGATGAAACTGAAGATAAAAATACAATTTTTTGGCAAGAATGGCAGGCGCATCAAGATTATCTTTCCCATTGCTGTTTCAAGTGGATGAACTCAAACCCAATCGATGCCGAAGAAGTATTGAGTCAGGCAATGCTTAAAGCCTGGAATGAATGGCAAAACTATGGAAGTCAAATTAAATGTCCTAAAGCTTGGTTAACTCAACTTCTCTATAACTTCTGCATAGATTTGCATCGAAAACGGAAACGAGATGCACTAATAATTAAAAACATAGACGAGATTAAACTTGAAGATTATCCAGCACTTTATTCTAACTTAGGATTTACTGAACCTAATATTATAAACCTAGAATGGGAGGCATATATCTACCACAAAATTGACTCCTTGCCTCTCAGAATCCGCGATACTTTTGTCTTATACCACTACCAAAATAAATCTTATCAAGATATTGCCAAGCTATTTCTATGCTCTGAAGAAAACGTCCGCAAATGCGTGAGCAAAGCCGGACGTATTCTGCGAAGGCATTTAACCAAATATCTTGCCGGTGAAGATGATACTCGTCTAAATTCTTCCTCGCCCGCCTTAAAGTTGGTAATTCCTTTGCCAGAAAAGTCTCAACCCCAATGCAATTGGGAATCACTAATTCCCCCAAAAAGCCAGGATGAAGAAATTAGCTATCAAGTCACCGTACTATGTCTGGAAAGCTTATCACATTACTTGTACAGTTCCGTCAATCCTCTGGCCTGGAGATGAAAGTGGCTGGAGTCATACAAATTGGTCTTTTCAATGACATATTTGGAACCCCCCCAGCCCCCCCTTATTAAGGCTACGGTGTACACACAAGCTTAGTAAGAGAGAAAACTCTTGTCCTCCCCCTTAGTAAGGGGGAGTTAGAGGGGGTTTATCCCGCCTGTGGGGAAGTTGAGAGGATATTACAGCGGCTCAAAGGTAAGAGGAGCAAGGGTTATAGGGGTTGAGGGGGGATTTTTGGGGAGAAAATTTGCTCGTAACTCGAAAAATTCCCAAATTGGGGTGGGAAAACGTCTAACTAATAAATAAGCGGTCAGATAAAACCGCTTAGAGTCCAGGCCTTAGTTACATCCTTCTTAACAAAAAATGAGTACATCCCGCAAAATCCAGATCGCACTCGTGGCAAGTCTCCTGTGGTCATCTACATCCATAAGCAGTTTTGCTGCTACCAACTCGATTACCTCTGAAAAGTTTCAGTCAGACACGGTAAAACTTCCTGTGGAAAGTATTCCATCTAGGCAGTTAAATTTAACACCAGATACTTATTTAATTGCTGGTGAGTTCAGGAATATGATGAGTAAAGTACCTGGGGGATATGCCACGTTCAAATCATTTGACGAGATATGGAAGAATCCAGCAGACAGGAAGACAAGATTATTTGATTACTGCAACACTCAAAAAGTGTTATCAGTTAAGCTATGTTTTAGAATGCTAACAATTTGGGCAGACGATACAGGGGAATCTGCCAACCGTAAGGACTCCGATGAGCTAAACAATATATTTGATGAAGCCAGAAAAATGTAAAGGTAAAATAATCCATAATGCGTGAGAGTGAAATCTCTTTGACTTTGGGGACATTACCAACTTAGTGCTGCTCCATTTCAGTGTTCAAAAAATTGAAGAAAAAGCGATCTTGCCCACTCGACGAAGGGCGCGATCGCTTTTTTTCGCAGTGCGTAGGCAACGCCCGTCGTAGATATCGCTTTTTGTTTACGAGAGAGCCATTGATTGACGCGATTACATTAATTTTTCTTAATAATAATTAATCTTTTTGGGCTTGTTCAGTTTGAGTAACTAAGACATAATCTGATCAACGTAAGTTATTCTATTTCCCCTTATATATAGCCAGTCTAAATTATGTCTGGACACTTTGCCACATCATTGGTGCAGTTCTGCCAATCTTCTGGGCTAGAGATGAATGTTCACTTTTTCTTAGAAGAAAAGCCAACTAGACAAGAGCAGAAATTGAACACTTTAAGTAAGTATGTTCAGAAATATCCCCAAGGATGGAAAAAAAGGTTAGAACTAGCTAATTTGCTTTACCAGATGGGAGACTGGCAACAAGCGGTTGCCGAATATCATCAAGTGATTGAGCGACAAGCGCAATTAATGGGTGTGCGGCTGCAACTAGGGAAACTATTGCAGCTAATGAAACGAGAAAAAGAGGCAATAGAAGTCTATGAAAAAGCCTTGTCGTGTTACGAAAACGAAGCGACTCAGCATCATATCAAGGGATTGATTGCAGTTTGTCGGGGTGAGAGTGACAAAGCAATTATTGCCTTTAATTTAGCAACTCATTTAGAACCTGAAAAAGTCGTTCACCGGCTCGCTTTGATACAGGTGTATCAGCAGATAGAAAATCATCTAGGCGTGCTCAGTGCTGTGGAGCAAATTTTGGCAATCAACCCAGATGATGTTGTGGCGTTGATTTACAGCCAAGATGCGAATCTGGCGGTGGGGGATATGAGCGCCGCAACAGAGCAGTTGAGCAAGCTTATAGCTCTATTTCCGAATGATTTTAGGGTACTGCAACGACAAATTGAGCAACGTCTTCAGATGAGATTAGTTTCTGGTGAAGAGGGGAAACTGACGAAAAAGATGATTACCTCTTTACTCCTACAAACTCCTCATGGGGCTGAGGCTCACAATTCTCTGGGCTATTATCACATCTTCCGAGGCGATTGGCGGCAAGGTGTGGAGGTGTTAGCAGAGTTTACCGCCCAACACCCCAATCATCCTTATGGTTGGTATTACTATGGCCGGTGCTTATACGACACGGGAGACTATCAAAAAGCAGCACAGATGATGGCGAATGCTTATCAACTGTATCCCCATAATTGTGCAATTTATCAGGTCTTGTGTGAAATTTTACCGGCTGCCAAACGCTGGGAAGAATTGCGTTTTGTGGTAGAACAGATGCTGAAACGATTTCCTGAACGTTGGAGTGTTTGGGCGACTGCGGGGCGGGTGTTGGTGGAACACTTCAAAGAGATTGAACGAGGATGTAGTGTTTCTGAGCAGGGCACAAAACTTCAGCCGCAGTTAGTTGATGCTTGGTTTCGTCATGGGCGGGTGTTGGCTTTGGCGCTTAAACATCAAGAAGCGGTGGAGGCGTTGGAGAAAGGATGGAAGTTGTTACCAGCGGGAATTTCTCTGCAATTCGTACCGACGGCGCTGTGGCTGGCGGAGAGTTACCAGGTGCTGGGGGATGTTGGGGCTAGTCAGCGCTGGTGGAAAGTTGCCGGTGAGGGATGTCAGGAATTGAGCGCGTTTAACCCGGCTATGGCTGACTACTGGTTAGGGAGAACTTTGGTGGGGTTGAAAGATCGGTTGGGGGCGATACAGGCTTATGAAAGTGCTTTGAGTCAGCAGTTGTTGTATCCAGCGCGTGGGGAGGTTGAGAAAAGTTTGCTGCGGTTGAAGGGTAAGAAGGGGAAGGGTTCTAGGAGTTGAGAGTGGATTTTTGGAGAGAAAATAATGCTCGTAACTCGAAAAATTCCCAAATTGGGGTTGGGAAACGTCTAATAAAGTAGTGGGAAGAAAAAACCACTAATCAAGGTAAATTTCAACAAACAAGGTACTGTCCTATGAGCATTGTCAAAAAATTACCAGCGGTTTTAATCGCTGCGGTTGGAATCTCTTTTAGTTTCGCCGGTACAGCCTTAGCAGAAACGATTTTATTAGGAGAGAAGACTCTCGGTTCTCAAGAGACATTGAACTTAATGCCAAAAGATATGAGGGATATAACGCTTTGCTTCCAGACAACTGATAACTTAGTGGGTAACCTAAAATTGCTTTATCTCACCGACAGGGTGGGCGGAATAGACGTAAAAATAGAAGATTTACAGGCTAGCCCTAAAGAACAATGTATATCCAAAAGAATGGGTATATATCCGGTAAAGGTAATAAATATGCAAAGAAACAGGCCTGAGTTTAGTCGATCGGTTCGTGTACGTGCGACGCAAGAATAAAGAATTACATCAGGAAGCGCACATCTAAAGGCCTAGGCTTGAAAAAGTCAGAATCGGACCAGACTAAGTATGTTTCACGAGTAGTAAAGCAGGGTGGATTTATTGTCAGAGGATAAGTAGGTAGGCGCAAATAAACCTTGCTGTGTAACCGAATGTAAAGCGGCTAGAACCTTAAGCGAATTGCGACGTTTAACGAACAATGACATACTTATGTATTTTCCCACTCATCTACTTAAATGTATCCTAGTATTTGCGATCGGGTGAGACCCTATCGCAAATACTATCCTAACTCGGTATATCGCTAATGAACTTAATTGAAGCTATTATTGCAGTTCATGACCATCGACATCCAAGAGGTATTAAGTAGGTAGGCGCAAAGAAACCTCGCTAGGTAACGGAATGTAAATCTGCCCGAGCCATTGCGATTGCTTCGTTTCACTTCGTTTCATGCAGCTATGACATACTTATGTATTTTCCCACTCATCTAATTAATTGCTAATTGCTGATGCCGATAAGATTGTTTTTCGGAGATGCCCCATGCCCAATGCCCCATGCCCAATGACTAATGACTATTGACTAATGACAGATTTTCTTCGGATTTTGTCAAAAAATTGCGAGCTTGCATAATCCCATAAAGGTTAACATCTGTTTCTAACAAACAAGCATGACCGCTGTTAGCCAGCAGCACCATTTCAGCTTTGGGAATTACCTTGACTAAAAGCTTCGCTTCTACTAAAGAAGGCAGCAGCCGATCGGCACCGCTAGCAATTACTAGCGTCGGCTGTTTGATCCCGCGCAACTGATTTTCGTCAACATTAAACGATCGCACTAACGCCAATCTCCACACAGACGTGTTTTGCGGTACCGCTTGCATCGCTTCTAGCAAAGCGCGGCGATCGTCGCGCCCAATCTTTCCTAACGATGCTAATATCGGCAATAAACCGATTACCGACAGCGGATAAAGGTTGGCCGGCAGCCACTGAGTCAGATAGGACCCCCACTGCACCCAAGGCTGCTGTCGAAACGAAGAAGCTGGATTGACTAATATTAATCGATCGCACAATTGAGGAGCTTCTAAAACAGTTTTCATCGCTAAACAGCCCCCAAATGACTCGCCGCACAGATAAACAGGCCGCTTCGGCTTTCCGGCTTGCTTTTCAGCTTCAATTAAGGCAATTGTTTCGCTAACCAGTACCTCCCAACTAGCCATGTCGTCAGCCGGTACAGTTAAGCAGCGAATGTCGAAATCATTTGCTAATTTAGAAATTTGCGGCCGCAGCAGCAAACCGCTGCCATCCATACCGGGCAGAAATACAAATAAAGGGCGATCGGGTTTCGGCGGTTTGGGGGTTAGGAAACGAACCTTGTTGTTAGCATTTGCCATGATTCAAGTCAATCGATTTTAGATTTTAGATTTTAGATTTTAGATTGGAAATCTGATACCAGCCCACAGTCAACAGTCAACAGTCAACAGTCAACAGTCAACAATCAACAGCCAACAGTCAACAAACTTACAAACTTACAAACAACCTCGTTGGAGTAATTCTGCAATTTCTCCCTGACAGTGGTTCGTGAGTTCAGCAACAACAGCTTTGGCTTTTTTGCCTTGATATTGCTGCTGTCTCTCGACAGTAATCCAGTAAGGCCGGCCGATTAAAACATTAACTCGCTGATAAATTATCACAGGATGCCACCCAGATCGATCGAACAGCGGTTCCGAAGGATCAAACAAACTCAACAACTTGAGCGGTACACCCGATCGTACTGAGTGTTCCTCAAAAGAGCTAATGGCCACCGGCAAAACTGCCAAATCCCGCACCGGTGCTCGCAAAGCCAAATGAGCAAATCCCCGCTGAAACTTCCCCACAGTATTCGGCCCAGTCAGCTTCACCATCGGTTCTGCACCCTCTGGAAACACCCCCACCATCTCCCCGCCTTGCAGTAGCGCTGTCGCTTGAGAGAAAAAATGCTGCTGTCGGTGTTCCGGTGCTTCCAAGGGGAAAGCGCCGAAAGTCGTGACAATTTCTCTCATCACCGGAACTTGACCCATGTAATGATGACAAGCAAAGCGGATCGATCGACCCAAAGCCGCCGTCAGCAGCACAGGATCTAAGAAACTGCGGTGATTGCTCACCACCAGAACCGGACTCTCTTGGGGAATCCGGTCTTCGCGGTACATAAACATCTGCGTTCCTAAACCAGCCAGGAAACAGCGCGAAATCAGCAATTTGCTCTCTGAAGACATGGGCGAAAAGACAGGTGCGACGCTATAAAGGTTGATTCCATTTCCACGCAGCTTAACATTTCTTTACCAAGTCGGGGCTCCCTCAAAAAGTAGACTTTCCCCTTGTGCCTTTGTTTCGTAAGCTGTTGGACATTTAAACTGTGAACTAAAATTTGATAAAGTTCTTGTGGGGAGTAGGGGTTGGGCCAGAAAGCCCGCACAAAAAATACGATTTAGATTCAGAACAGCTTAGTCCTGGACGCAGGGGTTGCCAGAAACCGGGTTTTTTGCGAAAAGACGCGTTACAGCCCGCCAAAACAGTAAAAAACCCGGTTTCTTTGTCGGAGTGCGTAAGTCTTGTTTCGGCCAAATTTCCCAGTCAGAAACAAAAATTCATAAAGTGTTGTTGCAAACTTCTATAAAAATGTTTAAAACAGCCCTAAAACCAGGTTGCGGCAGCTAAACTTAGAAATTTACAGTGGCCATTGACACACTGTCAAAGTATTTTTGGACAAGTCGTAATAGCAATCTCGCGAGGCATCAAATGAATAACATCCAAAACTATCGCCTTAAATGTACGCTCACCTTTGGCGACATTTACGGTCAAATCATTGTTTGGCTGATAGTCATCTTCCTAAGTCTAGCGTCGGCACTCGCCTTGTGGAGTAGCGCCCGCCAAATCTTCGCCTTGGCTACCGTCGGCTTGATTTTAGTGCTGTCTCTGCCCTTCTTGCTGTTTGCTTTCGTTACAACTCTGCTAAATAACATTGAAGTGCTTGCTGTAGAACCCGGTACGGAAACTCAACCTTCTGCAACGGGAAATCAGTCCACTCAGCAGCCTATCGAAAGCGCCGGCTAGTCCAATGTGAAATTTTAACTTTTGATTTCCCATTCAAATCAAAAGTTAAAAAACTTCCTGCTCTTTTGGTGGGAAGTTTTTTTTTGCGTCACGATAAGTTGAGCAGAACACTCAAAATAATTCAAAAAGATGCTAGAACACGACGTAATCATTGTAGGCGGCGGTTTAGCAGGTTGCCGCGCCGCAGTAGAAATTGCTCGGACTGACCCCAGTTTAAAGGTAGCTGTCGTCGCCAAAACTCACCCGATTCGATCGCACTCCGTCGCAGCCCAAGGCGGCATGGCCTCCAGCCTCCAAAATGTCGATCCCGAAGACAGTTGGAAAGCCCACGCCTTCGACACAGTAAAAGGTTCAGACTATTTAGCCGATCAAGACGCGGTAGAAATCCTCACCCGCGAAGCCCCCGGTGTAGTCATAGATTTAGAACACATGGGAGTCCTCTTCTCCCGCCTCCCAGACGGCAGAATTGCCCAGCGCGCTTTTGGCGGACATTCCCACCGCCGCACCTGCTACGCCGCCGACAAAACCGGTCACGCCATCCTCCACGAATTAGTCAACAATCTGCGCCGCTGCGGAGTTCACATCTATCAGGAGTGGTATGTTACGCGCCTGATTTTGGAAGAAGGCCAAGCCAAGGGGGTAGTTATGTACCGCCTTCTAGACGGTCAAATTGAGGTCGTGCGCGCTAAGGCGGTGATGTTTGCTACGGGGGGTTACGGCCGAGTTTACAATACCACGTCGAACGATTACGCATCGACGGGAGACGGTTTGGCGATGACGGCTTTAGCTGGATTGCCGCTGGAAGATATGGAGTTTGTGCAGTTTCACCCGACTGGTTTGTATCCCGTGGGAGTGTTGATTTCCGAGGCTGTGCGGGGCGAAGGTGCTTATTTGATTAATTCAGAGGGCGATCGATTTATGGCCAATTATGCCCCGTCGCGGATGGAATTAGCGCCTAGGGATATCACCTCGCGGTCAATTTCCATAGAAATTCGCGCCGGCCGAGGGATTAATGTTGATGGTAGTGCCGGCGGCCCCTTTATCTACCTCGATTTGCGGCACATGGGACGCGAAAAAATTATGAGCAAAATTCCTTTTGCTTGGGAAGAAGCCCACCGTTTGTTAGGAATTGATGCCGTAAATCAGCCGATGCCCGTGCGCCCTACTGTTCACTATTCAATGGGGGGAATTCCTACTAATGTTAGCGGGCAAGTTCGCAGCAGTCCTGACAGTTTGGTAGACGGTTTCTTTGCCGCCGGCGAAGCAGCTTGCGTGTCCGTTCACGGCGCAAACCGTTTGGGCAGCAATTCGCTTTTGGAATGCGTCGTTTATGGCAAAGTTACTGGCGCAACTATAGCACAATTTGTACAAAATCGCAAGTTGCCGACAGTAGACGAACAGCGTTATATTATGGAAGCAAAAGAGCAAATTCAGGCACTTGTAGAGCGTCCCGGAAAATACCGCATCAATCAAATCCGGCAGCAGTATCAAGATACTATGACTGAGTATTGTGGTGTATTTCGTAGCGCCGAATTGATGCAGGAAGGTTTAAAGAAATTGGAGGATTTAGAGCGACAATATGAGGAGGTTTACTTAGACGATAAAGGCAAGTTGTGGAATACGGAAATTGTGGAAGCTTTGGAGTTGCGGAGTTTGATTATTGTCGGTAAAATGATTTTAACTTCTGCTTTGAACCGACAGGAAAGTCGGGGAGCTCATTCGCGGGAAGATTTTACTGAGCGCGATGATGGAAATTTTTTGAAGCATACGCTGGCGTATTATTCGCCTGCGGGGATTGATTTGGCTTATATGCCGGTGGCAATTACGATGTTCGAGCCACAGGAGAGGAAGTATTAATTTGTAGGTGTGCAGTTCGCACCTTACTAATTGACAACTACAGGTTCGCCAAGCAGAGATATGCTCAACCATATTTTGCTAGCTGTCAAAGCCGAACGTTTTTCAAACAGTCCTGGACGCACTCGGACAAAAGAAACCGGGTTTTTTACCCAATCTGCAGGCTGCAACGCGTCTTTTTGTAGAAAAACCCGGTTTCTGGGCCCCCTGCGTCCTCTCAGAAATAAAAATTGCAACCAATACCAGAGGTAAGCAAGTGAATAGAGAAAATGCTGACATCAGAAAAAACACCGTAAGGGAAGTTTGTGAAAAAAAATTAGTAGAGCTTTTGGAGGTAAGCGACGACTTTGGAAAATTCATGCCCAAGCATAGAATCGGTTATGTAAGGCTGACATGGAACTGGAAAAATATGACTCTTTTACCTCCAGAAATAGTCAGACCTTCTCAGAATTTACCTAAAAATATTCTGGATACTTTTGAACGTCACCTTTGGTATTCTAGACATAGCATCAGCGATATTTATCTGGTCAAGGTTCCTGTTGAAAGTCGAGATGCTTTTTTCTTTGCGTTTCAGGGGCACTGTCACGATGGCTGGGATAACAGTTGTCGGTTATTTGAGGTATTGGATGAACAAGGCGAGTCTCTCGGCTCTGGTGACGTTTGCGATCGCAGAGGAGATGTAATTCCTAAAACGTACATTAATTGGACGGATCGACAGCTAGATGGTCGAGACTACTACACGGAAGCACCTCCCTGGGAGGGAGATCCGCCGCCAGAAGATTATTCTTATCAACACGATGGACAACCTATCTGGTGGTCAGAAAAGTAAACACAATCTACTGAGTTTGCTGTTTATTCAACTCTGGGAGATGACTGCAAACTTCGCAGTGTTATACTGCTTTTATCGTATGATTCCAAACAAGTAAAAACTGGTAGCATAGGATAAATCTTGCTAAAACCATAAAAAATCTCGTAGTTCTAAACAGTTAAAAATAACATATGAGTAAAACGACACAGACATCTCAATTCCAGCAAGCTCTTGAAGCTGTAGAAGTTTTATCATTAGAAGATCAAGCCATGCTTCTAGATATTATTCAGAATCGCCTGCGACAACAGCGACGAAATGAATTACTCAATGAAGTGGCAGAAGTTCGTCAAGAGTATGCTGAGGGCAATGTTAAATTTGGTTCGGTAGCCGATTTTATGGCGGAGTTGGATGATTGATGAAAATTGGTTGGACTCCCAAATCTATTCGTACTTTCAAAAAGTTAGTTCGTAAAAATCCTCAGCTTCGCCTTTTAATTGAAGCTACGCTAGAACTTTTGTCTGAAGACTGTTTTCATCCCAGCTTGCGAACTCACAAACTGACAGGAGATTTATCGGGTATCTGGTCGTGTTCAATAGATTATGATTATCGGATTTTATTTGAGTTTGTGACCGATCCAGAAGATGAGGAGGAAGCTATTTTATTGCTCAAAATGGGTTCTCATGATGAAGTCTATTAAGACCGATCGCCCTTTTCCCCAATTCTCTCTCACTATCTCACTCTCCTGCATTCTCCGTTACTTCTTCGACGGATAAACTTAACGCCTGCGCCACTTGTTCGGCACTCAAACCCATTCCCAACAACCGGGGAATTGCATCCCTTCTTGCCTGAAATTCAGCTTGTCGTGACTGTTCTGCACTCTCGGCTCGCAATCTTTCTTGTTCGGCTCTTTCCCGTTGTTGCTCCCCTCGCAATCTCTCTAATTCTGCTCTTTCATCGCCAATCAACAGCAAATTACCTTCCTCGTCCCACCAACGCAGCCAAAGCATACTTTGATTTTGATAACTGCCTTGCCAAAGCCCCAATTCTACGCCTAAAGATGCAATGGGAAAATGACCGCGCTGATTGAGTTCTAACAGTTGATAATACCCCTCCATCAACCGATAAACTTCTAATCGACCGCTGTTAATTTCATAGATGCCGTAATAGGGAATTCGCATCACCTGTTCGTACACCCAAAACTTTCCCGGTTGAGTGACTACCCCTTCATCGGTGCGAGATAAAGGAGTACGATCGCGCTCTTCATCACCGTTCCCGCTGGCAAATTCCAAAGCAATTAACGGTGCTATGTGTTCCCGCCACAGCACGTAGGAACGCCGAATTTGACCGTCTAAATTAGGAGGTACATTGGGAACATAAAACCAATCGGGAGCTTCTGCACCTTTTTCCGGCGGCTCGGTTTCTCGCCAGTAAATGCCGCAGTCTTGGCCGATCGCATATTGTCCGTCAGGATGCCGTTCCTGCAAAATTTGGTAGTGCCCTGAAGGAAAGGATCGAGTAAGTTACTATTAGAGAGAAGTGTTTATCATAGTGTGATATGACAGTAGAGATTCCCCATTGTCCTAATTGTGGCTCAAAAGAAGTTAGTCGGAACGGTCAAACGCGGCATGGCAAACAAAACTATAAATGTCGAGAATGTGGTCGTCAATTTGTTTTAAATCCGGCATGGAAACCTATTACAAAAGAACAAAGGGAGTTAATGTCACGGATGCAAATGCGAACGTATTTCTCAGGCGGGGATTGCTCGGGTACTTCAAGTGTCAGAAGATACAGTGCAGCGATACGTTAATAGCCAAGCGGCTGCTGTTAAGAAGCAAGTGGAGGTGACTCCCAAGGAAAAAAAGCGCTTGAGTGTTCAGATGGATGAGTTATGGTCATTCGTTGATAGTAAAGGAAATCAGCAGTGGGTCTGGCTGGCATTGGATGCCCAGACTAGGGAAATTGTTGGTGTACATATTGGAGATCGTAGCGCAGTATCGGCTCAAGCTTTATGGAATTCAATGCCACCAGTGTACCGTCAATGTGCAGTAATTTATACCGATCATTGGAGTGCTTATGATTCTGTATTGCCCAGTAAACGTCATCTGAGTGTAGATAAAGATAGTGGTTTGACTAGCTATATCGAGCGCTTTAATTGTACTATTCGACAACGAGTATCTCGACTGGTAAGAAAGAGCTTAGGCTTCTCTAAAAAATTAGAAAATCATATTGCTGCTATTTGGCAGTTTGTGCATCATTACAATGCTAATTTACAACTCTAAATGCCTACTTTTCTTTGAATTCAGTTTTATTATCTCGATCCTTTCTTTCAGGGGACTACCCAAAATTAGTCCGATCGAATCAGTTAAAATTAAACTTTGCGGATGCTCCTGAAAATTTTCAACAACAGTACCGTCTGACTCTGGTAATTGAGTGTGGTCTGGAAAAGCAGGAGGTAGAACAACGCGGTCAACGCTTTGGGTCATAATTCCCTCCGAGGTCTTACCTAATTGGTAATTAGTAATTGGTAATCGGTAACAGCACGCTGGGCGTGAGGGCTTAGAAACCCGGTTTCGACCTGTATCTGTCGTCGTTCAACCAAGATTTATCGTAGAAACCGGGTTTCTTTTCCTAAGTCCTGCGTAATTAGGAAAAAAGCCAGTAATTTTGAGTTTAAATTATTAAGTTAAAAACTTAATAATTTTTCACTGAAAAGTCAAAACTCAAAACTCTTTTACTTAAAACTTTCCTTAAGGTTTCGGTAGCGCACCTTCAGGACTAGGAGAAGCAGCCGGCTTGGGAGTCGCCGCAGCCGCCGGAGAAGGCGAAGGAGTGCCACTAGCTAACTGATTAATTTGGTCTTTATAGTTAGGAGGAGCTAACTCAGTAGCTCGATCGAACAGCGTTTTTGCCTCATCTGTTTTGCCCTGCTCCTTAAATACGATCGCCTTTCCTAAAGTCGGGCGAAAATCTTTCGGATTAGCCTTAGCAGATTCGTCGTAAATGGCGATCGCCTCCTCGTAGCGCTTCTGCACAGCATAAACCTGTCCCAAAATCAACTGCACTGAAGTTACATCCACACTTTCCGGTTTCGCCTGATTTGCAGCCGGAGCAGCCTTCAGCGTATCTTGCAGCAGTCCGATCGCAGCTTCGGGCCGCTGCTGCACTAGCAACAAATTGACCAACCCCTGCAAAGCCTTAATTTCCCCAGGCTTAGACGCTAAAATTGCCCGGTAAGCTTGAGCAGCCCCTTCGCGATCGCCCGTGCGTTCCTTAGCCTGAGCCAGCAAAATCCCGTATTCAGTAGTCTCAGGATTCAGCGAAGCCAACTTTTCCAAAGGAGCGATCGCATCCTTAATGTCGCCCACTCCTTGCCCGATCAACTCCAGTCGCACCTGCAACAATCCCCGCAAAGCCGTTACGTTGTCAGGTTCTCGCTGCAAAACCAATTCGTATCCCCTAGCCTGAGCTTGCAGCAACTCTGATTGCTTATCCCCAGACTGCGCCGTCTGAGTAGGTGTTGGAGTTGACTGACTTTGCGCTTGGCTGGCCTTGAGAATACTGTCTAAAATTGGCACAAGGGAAAATCCCAAAAAAGCGATGAGCGACAGCACCACCACGACAGTAATCAACCCACGACGCTTGTTTGCTTTTTCCATAATTCAACTATCCCAGCTTAAATCTACTATTTTCTAAGAATTAACGCATCGCCCAGGGGCGTCTGCCATTTAGGTCGATCCATGCAACCATAAAAGTTCTTAACTTCAAAGTCCCAAGGGACAAAGCAGCCTTTTACTTGCAGCTAATATGTTGACACTCCCCACGCATACAATGCGGGGGATTCTTCTCTCACAGGCTCGACTCTAGACCGATATTACTATCGATCCCCGATAGAACGCCTCCAGAAGCAGTTTTACTCACGGGCTGCCCGACCGCAAGGATACCTCTGTCTCTAATTACTTGTGCTGCTGCTGTATCGCGATCAGTGGTGTACCCGCACGACTGACAACTATGGATTCTGACATCCAAGGTTTTCTTACCAGTATGGGTTCCACATTGGGGGCAAATTTGACTCGTATAGTTTTTATCAACACGAGCAAAATACACCCCGCGCTTCCAACACACATGAGACAGAATCGAGAAGAATTGACCATAGGCTGCATCGAGAGTATGTTTACCGAACATCCCCTTTGCCCAAGCCTTAAAATTGATATCCTCAACGAATATCATTCCTGCTTGGTCACATAATCGATGAGCTAATTTATAGTGCCAATCCTTTCTGGCATCACTGATTTTTTGATAAATTCTAGCAATCTTTTTCTGGAGATTAAGCCAATTATTAGACCCTTTTCTTTGATGCTTTAATCTTCGCTGCAGTGATTTCAACTCGCGGTGAAGTGCCTGAAAAAATCTCGGTCTGTTGACTAATTCTCCATCTGAAGTTGCGAGGTATTTGTCAAGCCCAATATCTACCCCTAATGGATGTCCTGACGGTGGGCGAGCGGGCAGGTTGACTGCTAACTGGTAGGTCAGCATGACAAAATATCCTGATGCCCTTTTAACTACTCTAATTTGCTTGAGTATAAAACCCTCTGGTGTGGGTCTAGACATTTTCATCCTTACCCACCCAATCTTAGGCAGGTTAACCTTTCCATTCTCCACTGCTGCATCCTTAACAGCCGGGAAAACAAACGAGCGCATCCGTTTTTTGAAGCGAGGAAACCCATGCCCTCTATCCCACATTGCCACAAAGGCCGACTCTAAAACCTTTAAAGTTTGCTGCAATACTTGCGAATGAGGGGTCTTTAATTCGGGACAATGCTTCTTAGCTTCTGCCAAACCTTTGCACTGACTAGCATAGGTTGGTCTAGGAGTATCCGGTGAGATAATATACTCACCAATTATCGAACAAGCATTAACAGAAGACTTACGAGAATTCACCCAATCTTTCCGTTCTCGCAAGGCATAGTTATAAACCTGACGACAAACAGACAACCAAATCTCAAATATTTGAACTTGAGATTTGGTTGGACGTAGTTTGTACTCGTGAGTTACTGTTAGCATGATATAATCATATCATGCTTTTAGAAATCAACCAGGATTTTTCTAAGACTGTAGGCGGCCGCATCCGCTGCCGAATTCATCCCCACGCCTGAAGTCGGGGGCTTTCCTCTCGTTTTCCGGTAACAGACCCACAACTCCATGCTAGCTAAACAATTTTGGACACTCAGACCCGCAGCCCCAAGGACTGCGGTGTCTGTCCAATTTAGTATGGTCAAGCTAAAAATTACCGAAAATATGGCGGATCAGGCCGTTAGGTAATTGGATTAAGTAAAATAGGCAAGCTGAATATCCTAAATGCTATTAGCCAGCAACTCCAGCTCAGCGCGATCGGCGATCGAGCGGTCAGCAACTCCCAAAGTCCTTGCTCGCAAGGATTTTAGCAGCCAGCGAACCGATCGGCACTCGTAGCGTTGAAAGTTGGCGTTGACGGGTCACAACCTGACCTCCGGGCGCAAGCCCGCCTGTCAGGTGCTAGTAGTTTTTAAAGCAGTTTCTTCAGTTTATTCCTAATTTCCCTTAAGGGATGTGTCTCCGCTGCAAGGAGTTTTTATGAACCCCTCTCCCAACCGGTCTTCCAAATCGTCCAAATCTACTTCAAATCGCAAGGCTCAGCCCAGCGAACAGGCCGTCAATCCGCCTAAAGATCCAGATTCCATTCCTGAGACACCAGACGAAAGTCCGGTGCCTTCGGCGTTGGCTGCACCTGTTGACCAAAATCAACCGGCAACGCCAACAGACGCCCCAGCGTCCAAGGATAAGCTGCAACGACCACGCTACAGTTCTGCCCTCGACAAGGACAAAACAAAGCCACAAGACCAGCCCAGCAATGCTCCTGCCCCCCCGGCGCCAGCAGCGTCTTCGACACCTGTCAGCGATCCGACAGCGCTAGCAGTCGCACCGCCCGCAAAGGCAGAGCCGGCTGCTAACGAAAGTCAGGCCGCTGAGGACATACCCTCCGTCATGCGCCAACATCCCATTCCCCCCCCCAGCGAACCCAGACAGTACCGAGCTGTTGGTTTGGTGCGGGGCCGCTACACGCCATCAGAAGAGCAATTCACCCGGGGTATGCTGATAGCTGCCGACGGAACTGCCATCGACGCAGTTTTGCTGGGTAGAGTTATGAGTTTAGTCAAAAATCACCTGGAGCTGGAACAAGAACACCTGTGGGTGGTCTATCCCCGCACCAGGCAAGAAGACGGCAACTTGCACGCCCAGATTATGGGGGTTTGGGAGCCGGAAACGCTCAAGAAACCTCCCGAACCTTCCTCTGATGAGGAAAGTCAGGAAGCAGCGGAGATTGAGGCTAGCGGCGAAGCATCGACCGCATCTTTGCCTCCCTCGGAACCTGATGTTGAAGATGGCTATTTTTCGATTAGAGGTGAGGTGATTTATCAATCCCAAGACGAAGAAAAGTATGTCATCGTCAAAATCAAGCAAGCTCCCCGCAAGAATGACGACAAGATGAAGTTTTTTAAGTTGAAACTCAAGGGAGATTTAGCTACAAAGGCGATCGGGTTTTTTTGGGATTTCCACGTCAAATTGAAAGCTGAGAGTCTGATGATTGAGCAGGCTAATAATATTGGTGCCCTGCCGATTAAAAAGCGGAAATTCCCCCCTGGCAGCAAGCCACCCGGTGGCTTCAAAAAAGGAGGGAAGCGTCCGTTTACTCCTAGACCCAGCGGTGACGGTGCTCCTGTAGGGCGTCCTACCATCAAATCCGCTGCAGCAGCACCACCGCCTGTCCCGAAGGAACCTCTTCCTAAGCCGGTTAAGAAGCCTAAGCCGATCGAGGAATGAACCAATTTTAGATTTTAGATTTTAGATTTTAGGTGAGTGCATCAGTTTCCCATGTGTGCAGTTTTTTACCAGAATTCTTCAATCGAAAATCTAGAATCCTGGACGCACTCGCGAGGATCAGAAACCGGGTTTCCTGACCAAAAATCTCAGCTTTCAGGGCTGGGCTAGCGACAAGAAACCCGGTTTATCAGACCTGGTGCGTCCACAAATAATCTAAGATCCTTTATTCGAGCCTCACTTGGGCGCCCCACAAATCTTGGGGGAGAAATACTCTGTCGGTGGGTAGGGGAGCAACTGGGGCCGTGAGGGTAAATTGACCCGCTTCAATTTGCTGCTTCAATTCCAATGCTACTTGCCGGGAGAGAAACATACTCGCAAGAGGGGCCGCCCGTACTGGTTTGCCCTCGATCAGGATGCGGCCAGTCTTTAATTGAGCATAGCTGACTAAACCGAAGGTGGGACGAACGCGCCGGGGGATAGAGAAATCTACCACCGGCGCTACTATTTTTTTGTCTGATACTGCACAGTGGGCGACGACGGTTTCGTTTAAGACTGGAAACGGGATGCCGACTCCCAGCATCAGGGATGGGCCGTAGTTTTTGAAGTAGCAGCCCCGCACCCATTTGGAGTTCATCTGTTTGGCGTCGCCGATGAGTGCGAGGGTGGCAGCGGGGCCGATGGGGGTGCGGTTGGGCTGGCGTTTTTGCAGCGGGAAGTGCTGGGTTCCTTCCCAGGTGATGTAGCCGGTGGCGCCTCCTAGGAAGATGCGGGTGCCGATGCCGATGATTTCGAGGTCGGGGTCGTTGAGCAGGGGAGACATGGCTCCAAGGTTCGAGTAGACGGCGTTGCCGAGGTTTGGTTGCAGGGGGCCGAGGTAGGTGAACAGTGGGCGATCGCCTCCATTGACGCCAACAATAAAGTTTTGATATGCGTTGCGGGGATTGAATAAATAAAACTGGTTGATTGTATCGCGGGTAATTGTGGTTTCAAAGGAGGCGCGGGGATAGCAGTCTGTTACTTGCCCCAAGGCTCGCAACTGCACGGGTTTGCCGGCTATTAAGTCTTCGATGACGTGTCCGCCGCCCCGTTCGCGGGATTCTTCGCCGTCTTCGGCTACTTGGGTTGCTCCCAGGTACAGGTCTACTGCCCCGAAGCCGGAGTAGGCTAAAACGCCGTCTAGCCAGCACTGGCGGATTTTTATCGGGGGGTCGGTATGGCCGAGGTTGATGATTGCACCGGAGGATTCCATCGGCTCGAAGGTGCCGGTGGTAATCACATCGACTTCTTTGGCTGCTTGGGTAATGCTGGTTTCTTGAACTCTTGTTTTGAGTTCTTCGATTGTCCAGACTGTGGCTTTGCCCTGGCTGATTTTATCGTTGATTTCGTCGATCGATCTCATATATTTTAGATTTTAGATTTGGGATTTTAGATTTTGAATTGATTGATTTTGGAGTGATTTTGATTTTGGATTGATTTTAGATTGATGGATTGTCGATCGAGCTGGTTGTTTGAGATAAAAGCAATATATTATAACTGAGATGTTGCACCATTCTCAATAAGCCTTTTGTGAACAGGCTTTCCGGCCTGTTTCACAGGAAAATTCACTCTTCGTGGAACAGGCATCTTGCCTGTTCTTGATAATGAGGCAAGATGTAAATTATAACGGATACAATAACAATATCATAAATCAAATAAAGGGCGATCGCCATGACTCAAGCGATATTAAAACCAGTCACCTTCGATGAATTTATTGACTGGTATCATGAAAATTCTGAAAACCGTTACGAACTGCACAATGGAGCTATTGTTGAGATGCCTAAAGCAACCGGAGAACATTCAGAAGTAGCGGGCTTCCTTGTCGCTGAACTCAACTTTGAAATCCGACGACTAGGACTTCATTAGGATCGTCAATTAAATAATTTCCCTTTTTTCTTGTGGGATGGGCGTCCCGCCCGCCCAGAAAGGACGGGCGGGACGCCCATCCCACAACAAACAGGAAAAGTGGATTTTATTTAATTCTCATTCCTTACTTCGTTCCCAAAGAATGCGTTGTCCAGGCTGATAACGAGCTATCTGGTTACGAACCGGATGCGATCGTTTTGGACAGACAAGGGACGGACAGCGAACCGAGATGGAAAAAGGAATCTATCATTACAATGGGTAGTTCTGTCCGGCTAATTGTCGAAGTTGTCAGTACCAATTGGCGGGAGGATTATGGCTACAAATTGGTTGACTACGAAGCTTTGGGCATTTCTGAATACTGGATTGCGGACTATTTGGGACTTGGTGGCAGACGCTATATTGGCAATCCGAAACAACCTACTTTTTTTGTTTACCATTTGGTTGACGGTGAGTATGAAGTCAGTCAATCGATTTTATATTTTAGATTTTAGATTTTAGATTTTAGATTTTAGATTGACCCCACGGATAAATGCGGGGGTTTGAGGATTTTCGATTTTAGATTTTGGATTGATTCCACGGATAAATCACGTGGCGGGTACCATCAAGAAATTCTTGGTCTGTTTCGGGGGAGTGATAGGGTTGTGTCACCCACATTTGGGCAGTTGAATTTGACGGTTAAACAGATTTTTAGCGCCACAGAGATGCGGTATAAAATGCGAGGCTTGAAGATTGTTATTTAAGGGCATTCGTACCACAATTTTCCTAAACTTGTAGTGAAGACTTCTGGCCTCTAACTGGGATTGACACTCAAGCGGGCTAAAGCCACTGAGATTCTGCTGACAGAATAACTCTAGTTATTACTAAAGTCTAATTCTCGCTACGGTGGCCAAACACCGTCTACCCAGTCGGTCAAGTTTTACACCTAACTTACTGGCTACTTTTCTTAGAATATTGCCCGCGCCATTCAGATCCGCGTTAATTATAGTTCCATTAGCAGAGCGATACAATCCACGTTTAATTCGCTTTCCAGATGCTTTCCATCCAAGCGGTTTTTCACCATACCTGGGTAGGGAGTCTCCATCAAGAAAGCTAGCTTTAGAGCTGTATGCTTCTTCTGTTTCAGTGAACTTAATGCCGTGTAAATTACAAAGTTGCTTTAAGCGATCTTTCAGTTTTCCTAATGGCATCTGAACAAACTTTTGATTGTTCAGTTGGCCCATATCAACATTGGACTTAAACCCTTGGTTCCATCCAATCACTAGATTACCGATACCGTGTTTCAAACAATGGTCAATAATTAACTTTGCCGCTTTGCTGACACCATCGCGCATCTGGTGATTGCGCTTGCGGGTTACGCGGTCTAACCAACTGTCCCAATAACCCGTGGGCTTTCCTTCTTTTCTAGTCGCTACTTTCTTATTCCAAAGTTGATTCATCGCCTTCATGGCGCGAGCATCAACCAAGAAAGAATTTCCAAGCGTGTCAACACAAGCTGCTAAGTTGTCAGCCGTCCCCAAGTCAATTGATAGAGCTTGATTGTAATCCAAATCATGTTGTTTACATTCTACTTCGTAAGACATTTCTAAATAGAAAGCGCCATTCTTAGGGAGAATCGTGAACTCTTTAACCTTTGTGTAGTCAATATTTGACGGCATAGGTAGAAAGAATTCAGAAACCCCAAACCAGCGCCGTACTGTTAAGCCCAGGGAAAATCTCAACTGGTCGCCGACAAACGCTGGCTTTAATCCACCAGAATTTGGGTAGGCGACTTTAAACAATTTAGAGCCTGTTAAATAGCTCGGAGGCTTGGGTCTAAAGTGCAATTGACCTTTGCTATACAAAGCTTTTAACTCTTTGAAGCTTTTGAACGCCTCCGTAACCGACATCAAAGTTTGTTGCATAGGCGTTGAAGGCAGCGACTTAGCAACCATCGACTTTGCGATTGACGGTTCAAAAGATAAATCAAATTTTCCAGTCAACACTTTTCCTGTTTTGAACAGTGTTTGACGAGCGAAGTAAACAGCACTATTGTACAGCTTGCCGGATTGCCGACAAAGATATTGTAATACGGCTTCAATTTCTTTGGTAGGAGACAACAATACTTGCTGCACTCCCATTGTTTTTTTGACTTTAGTCACCTCTTTTTCCCGAAATTTAGTTGATTTATTTAGTTTAGGTGAGTATAGTGGATAAGTCAATCCATAACAACAAAACTTTATGTTGCCACTTCCTGAGTACCAGACTCACAACCACGTCAAATTCCTACTTAATTACCATTTTGTGTTTATCCCAAACGCCGGAAAAAAGTTCTGGTTGGCAGTGTAGCAACTAAGCTGCGTGAAATATTTTTAGCACTTTCAATCGAGAAAGGTTGGGATATTTTAGCTCTGGAAGTAGCGCCAGATCACGTACACTTATTTGTAGCGGTTAAGCCGATGGATACTCCTGCGTTAGTTGTCAAGGCATTCAAGGGACGTTCTAGTCATAATTTAAGGGCTGAATTTCCAGAATTAAAAAAGCTGCCGTCCTTGTGGACGAGCAGCTATTTTGTTAGTACCGCAGGCAATATTAGTAGTGAAGTTGTTAGGAAATACATCGAAGATCCGCATCACTCTGCTAATTAAGAAAGACACGGGGACTGAAGTCCCCCGAGTCGCTTCCCACGAGCGGGCTGAAGCCACTGAGTTTCCCGCATCCCGTATTAATTCTTATGAATAAGAAATGAAGTCATGACAAACCTTAACTATTGATTTTCAGGAGCGTCATTTTCTACATTATCTTGGATGTGGGGTTTGTGTTCTGGCAACTTTTCGGGTCGGCTTTCGGCGACTTCTATAGATTCATATTCTTCATGGATAGCAGAATCGATTGCTGCTAAGGTTTTAGGGCTGGCACTCCACTGGTTTAGAATATCTTTAATTAGGGCTTCCCTAATCCAAACTTGAGCTACAACGGTGAGGGGGAGAGCTAGCAGTAAGCCTAAAAATCCAAAGAAGGTGGCGAAGAATACTTGAGCTATTAATGTTACTGCTGGCAGCAGTGATACTTGCTGTGCCATGACGTAGGGGGTGAGGAGGTTGCTTTCAAATTGTTGAATTAGAAAGTAAAGAATCAGCACAAAACCGGATTTTAAGGGAGAGTCTAAAAGTGCGATCGTCATTGGGGGAATGACGCTCAAACCAGGCCCGATATTGGGTATTAGGTTCAGCAAGCCGGCTAAAACAGCGTGAGCTAGAGCTAGGGGAACCTGCAATACTGACAAACCAATTAAACTCAGAAAAGTGATAACACTCATGCTAATTAAAGCACCGATTACCCATCTACCGAGAGCTATTTCGCATTCATCTAAGATGCCATCGACTCGTCGCCGATAGAAAGAGGGAAATAGTTGGAGGAATGCTTTGCGGTAAGAGAGAGGTTCTGCTAATGTCATCAATGTCAAAACTATGACGAGCAAAAAGCTGAGAATAACGCCTAATGTGTTGCCGACAAAGGCTCCTGCACCGCCGACGAGTTGGTTAAATAGGGGTTGCAGTTGTTGGATAATATCGTTAATATCTAGATTCGGCAGTCGCTGACCAATTTGTCCTGAAAAGCGAGCCTCAAATTGATCTATCCACTGATTTAATCTTTCTATTCCTTGAGGTGCTCTTTGGGTAAGTTGTTGAAACTGTTGGGTAAAGGGCGGTACAATTATCAGGAATAAGCCTACGAATACGAGGATTAGGAAGCTAACTGATAAGAGTACGGCGATCGATCTTTTGAGTCCGAATTTTTGTAAATACCGTGCTAGCCTGTTTAAGGCGGTGGCTAAGACGACGGCGGCAAACAGCAGCAGTAGGGCCTGCCTGATTTGCCACAGGATGTAACAAGATGTGATGAGGGCTAATAAGCCCATCCACTGTCCTAGCTTCATTAGATTTTAGATTTTAGATTTTAGATTTTAGATTGAGAAATAGGGTATGGGGCATTACTGCTTGCTAATTGCTCTGCTCCCCAGAAGCGATGAATCGCCTTTATATCAAGATACAGCAGATGCGCGCGATCGCATCTTTAATCGGATACCCCTACTCGGACATTAGCATAAGCAGCCTCCTCATTTCCCTTTGGCGAACACCTGCTGCGCTGTCAGCTTCAATTCTGGGAAAGTTGGGGACTCAATACCCTCGCATCCTCTGAACAGTTTGACTTGGTATTCCCCGTCAATTAGTTGGTAAACCGAAAAAGTAGGTTGTTTTGGATTGCCGATAAACCGTCTGCCGCCCAATCCTAGATAGTCTATAATCCAATATTCTTGAATACCCATTGATTCGTATGCTTCTAGCTTACGAGCATAATCATCTTCCCAATTAGTGCTAGTTACCTCGACGATTAGGGGGACTGATGAACCCATTGTGATAATTGATGATTTTTCCCATCGTGGCTCGTTTCCAATGGTTTGTTCGTTAAGTACAATAATATCTGGTTCATATCCCGATTCCTCGCGCATGGGTTTGATGACGGATTCTTTGGGGATGAAGTAGGGCAAATTGAGGCGCTCAATCTCTATTCCGACTTTCAGTGCGGTAAAACCGGCCACTTTAGAATGTTTGCCTGTTGCTTTTGGCTTTTCAACAATTTCTCCATTGTGTAGTTCGTAGCGGTTTTCAGAATTTTCAGGATACCAGTCAATGAATTCATCGAATGTTACTAATTCAGGTATGATTTGAATCATGGTGAGTGCCTCAACTTTGGTTTTGATAAGCTGTACGGGGAATTAAGATTTGGGCAAAAACACAGTCTTTAGACCAAGTAGCGATCGCACTTTTTGATTGCGCCTCTACTGCTGCTGTTGGCGCGATCGCCAGCCGAGGATAGCAGCTAAGATGATACTGGGGGTAAAGACGGCGATTAGGGCGTTGAAGTCGGTAGAGGGGATGGATAAGCTAGGCCCTGCGTACTTGATGGCTAGGGAAAGGGCAGCGGATAGGGTGAATACTTTGATGATGGGGCTGATGTTGGCGTTCATGGACGTGGTAGTTCGTTCTATAATTAGGCATTGAGACTATTATCGCAAGTATTGTGTTGCGGCTGCGATCGCGCCTTAGAGTTTTTAACAGGAAAGAGGCGATGAATGTTGTTTTAAACCCAGAAATTGATTGAGGTTCCCATGATGACACAGACACTTTTACAGCCCCTAGACCAACGGTTCATTCATTCCGGGATTAGCTGGCAACAGTTCAAGCTAATTGAACAGGGGTTTTCTGACTCCCCTGGCATCAGGTTGTTTTATTACAAAGGAGAGGTAGAAATCTTGGCAGTTTCCGAAGACCACGAAGCGATTAGTCGCACCCTCACTATTCTTTTGGCTCTTTACTTTGACATCAAAAATATTGAATTTAAACCTACAGGAAGCCGGACTATAGAAATAGAAGGCGAAGCTTCAGCACAAGCTGACGAATCATATCTTATTGGTAGGTCAACTGGAACCCCTCCCGACTTATCTGTAGAGGTTATCTTCACTAGCGGTACTGTCAAAAAATTGCAGCGCTATCGAGTATTGGGAGTTTCTGAAGTCTGGTTTTGGGAGGATGGTGTACTGGCTATGTATCGCTTGGGTTCTGAGGGTTATGAAAAAATTTCTTCAAGTGTGGTTTTGCCAGATTTAGATATTAATTTACTGTGTCGCTGCTTGCTGATGGCTTCGAGTGTGGAAGCGATGAGGGAGTTTAGGAGGGGAATTTCTGGTTAGGGCGATCGCACCTATTTTTTTATGCTCAACTTAATTTGAGTAGGTTGGCGCGATCGCCAGCCGAGGATCGCAGCTAGGATGATACTGGGGGTAAAGACGGCGATTAGGGCGTTGAGGTCGGTAGAGGGTATGGATAAGCTAGGCCCTGCGTACTTGATGGCGAGGGAAAGGGCGGCGGATAGGGTGAATACTTTGAGGATGGGGCTGATGTTGGTGTTCATGGAGGTGGTAGTTGGTTGTATAATTAGGCATTGAGACTATTATCGCAAGTTTGTGCTAAGCCCGGAAGTAATAGAAGATTAGGAGAGGGGCAGGATTGAGAGCAAAGTACCAAACCTTTGTTTTTTTGCCAGATAGTCGATTTTAACTGACATCTTGCAGCAATATCAATAAGAGGATTTTTCGTGGGGTCGGGCGGGTTTATAGAACCTATTTGCA
>NZ_JAUBPT010000338.1:0-1788 GCF_036700905.1 Microcoleus sp. S13_C3
TCATGATGGTCTCGGATGATTCACTTTTACCCCCTCAATCCGCCTATGTGCCAGTTCGGGGTGCGGAATGTGGGATTAAAGGCCGGGGCGGGTTTACAGATTTTCCCGTTTCTATTCAATATTTTGGTGAACCCGCCCCTACAGGAATCATGGTTAATCGACCGGACATGATATGAACCAAAATTAAGGCAGATAAACTGCCAACAAAATCGGCGTTTATCTGCCTTAATCTGCGGTTTCAAACCTCTTATGTTCCTAGATAAAGGTCAAGTCAAATTCCGAAAGAGCAGAAACCCCAGTTACACCATTTAACTTCGCCAAAATGCGAGAATCGCTGCCGGTGAGGTTATTGCCATTGCCGTCATAAATGATGTAAGTATTACCGCCGGAATCGTAGGCAAACAAGAAAGCACTTCCTCCCAGAATATTTGCAGAAACAGTTGTCTGCACATTCAGCAGAACTTGGCTGTTACCGCCCAGATTCGCAAATCCGGGGGCAAAATTAAACTGATCGGCGATCGGCACACCGAGACCGTTAAAATCAGTAATCACATCGTATCCGCCCGCCGCGATCGCAGCCTCGATCGCCGCCGAAGAAGCCGCATCAAAGCCAGGCCCACCTTGTGCAGGGCTGGTATAGCGGTATTGATTGCCGCCGCCGCCCCCCGTCATGGTATCTGCGCCGAGGCCTCCTACGATCACGTCGTTATCCACACCGCCATTAATCGTATCGTTGCCGCCTTGACCATCAATAGTATCGCTGCCCGCCAAAGCGTCCAAATTGTCCGGCAAAGAACCCCCAACTAAATTGTTAGGCCCGCTATCTGCAGGCAAGATTTGAACGGTGATAGTACCTACGCCCGGAATTGTCCCGAATCCGTCGCTGACGCTGTAGGTGAAAGCAGTTGTACCCGCTACGTTGCCGGGGATGAATTGCACTTGAGAGACAAGATTTACAGCTATCCCCAGTTGCGGTGTGCTGACATTGATAATGTTGAGCGTCCCTTTTTGCGGGCTGGAATCGTTGGCCAGCACATCGATGAAAGTGGGCAGCGAATTATTCGTACTCGTAAATACGATGCCGTCATTGACAGCAATCGGCGACAGGGTACTTGGAACAGTTACGGAGGTATCGAAAGAATTGATGTTAATCGCCACTGACGCTGCTGCCGTGCCGCCTTGGTCGTCAGCTACGCTGTAGCTGAAAGAACCGGCTGGCCCGATCGCGTTTGTTCCAGGTTGGAATTTCAGCCCGAGTAAATCCTGAACGGTTAACTTTTGGTTTACGGCGACCGGGTTCGTACCCGTAATTACCTGACCAAAAGTAGGATTGGGAAGTCCGACTACCGCGATCGACAGCGGCTGGCCCTCCGGGTCGCTGGGCGCCGAAATGCTCAGAGACAGAGGCAAATTCTGCAAACCAGTCACCGTCTTGCCAGCTTCCACGATCGGCGGCTGGTTAGGAGTCGGAGATGTAAAACTCGGCGGAGTCGGCCCGCCGCCCAAAGGCGGAGGAGTTGGGGGCGCCGCAGTTGGAGTAGGGACGATCGAAGGAATCGGACTCGGAGTTGTCGCGCCCGAAGTCGGACTCGGACTCGTACCTGGAACCTGTGTCGGCAATGTCCCCGTACCCGTGCCGCCGCTATTAGTACCCGTGCCGCCGCTATTAGTACCCGTGCCGCCGCTATTAGTACCCGTGCCGCCGCTATTAGTACCCGTGCCGCCGCTATTAGTACCCGTGCCGCCGCTATTAGTACCCGTGCCGCCGCTATTAGTACCCGTGCCGCC
>NZ_JAUBPT010000030.1:0-20479 GCF_036700905.1 Microcoleus sp. S13_C3
GTCTTGATGAACGTCTGTTCTGCCACCTCTTGCAGAAAAACCCTCAAAAGAAAAGCAAATATCTGTTGGAACATTGCCGTTCATTCCCAGTAATTGGCACATAGCTTTTAAATCTCTGGAGTTGGGATGGATGTCGCAGCTATGGGCAGCTACAGATCGGCGATGATAGTATTATAGTATGAATGGATTTAGCCTAATAAAAAAAACACAATTATTTGGGATTGTCAACCATAATGCTAATTAAATTTTAAAAAATGCGTGAAGCCAAGCTATCCCGAACGCGCGTGCGAGCCCGTTGCGGTAGGGAAGCGCCCAAAATTTAATAGCCTTCCCCGCAGAACAGTCTTCATCGTTCCATTTGTCCGGCAATTTTTTAATTGAATTTATGTAAAATTCACTTTTGTGGGGGAAAATCTGAAAGTTGTTTGATATCCTTCAACACTATTTGAGGCTTCCCTTTGTACTGTTCTACCTTCCCACTGACATACACATATCCCCGTCCCACACCCGCATAACGCTTCTCGATTAGCCGCTTCAAGGGAGCCATTTCATCAGTTTCAGCATCTGGTATCCACAAATCTAATTTATGATACACCGAACCTGCATAAATTAGAGCGCTGCCGCCGATCCATTTATTAATTCCAGCCTGCAAATCGCAGAAAATAGTAAGAGATTTAGCTTTTTCAGAAGCAGCTAATATTTTCGGGTAGTGCAACCTCAAAGAAAGCGCTCCTGCTGTTGCTTCCGACAACCGAAACTCTTCAACAATCGAGCCTCGCATCGACCACCAAGGCAGTAAATTAGCATAGTTGCGAGAGGGAATTTTGGCATTGACAATCGGATTCCAAATCATCAGATTGTAAGCTTTTGCCGCCGATTCTGCCTCAGTCATTTGTCGATGATACAATCTGGAGCGCCCGTATTTGACAAAGTAGGGACTCCAGCCTTCTTCAATCAGTTTAAGATTGTAATTTTCTCCGTCTTTATGTACGTAACAGAGGAGACGCCCGTAGTTGTCGCGGTGTTTTTCCACCGCAATTTCTATTGGGTCATCTGTATCAAATTCTATGTCAATTTGAGCAAGTCCGCCATCTGCTGTGCCGAAGTATTTTTTAGCCATTTCCGAAGCTGCTTTGCCCGCCGCAGTTACAGGTTTGGAGCCTCCCGGATGACTTTCTTCTGTATCGACGCAAATCAGCCGCAGAGACTCGGTTTTGCCGTTGAGAGAAATTTTGATGCTGTCGCCATCAACTACTTTAGTTATTTGCAGGTTCGGAATTCTGGTTGCCATATTTTCAACCCTGTTGCACTTGAGATTTCATGCAGATATCGGTTGAATCATACACGAGTTCGCTATCAATAGCAACTGTAATTTTTGTGGTTTGTATTAATATTTGTCAACTGTGGCGTATTTTATCAAGTCGGGGAAAAAATCTCGAAAATCTGATTCTAATCGCTGATAGTTAGCTGTCAAATCTTCTATGCCGCTTGCCAAGTTATTTGTCCGCTTGAGTCGCGCCGACATTCTTGTAAGAGTGATGCCGATTTCGGCGATGTCCTGATAAGATGAAAGCAAGTCGCGGGCAATTATTGTTGGCAGTACCCGCTGGAGAGATTCAGGCAATATATCGCGGTTGTCTTGCAGGATTTTATAGACATCCTGAGAAAAATCCCGGAGCGGAATTTCTGAATATTCCAGCCAATTTTTAGCCAAGAAGTGGTCGTAAAACACGTCAATCAAAACTCCAGCAAACCTGCGCCTGTGGGAGCCAACAAGGCTTTTACTCGATCGCACTATTGGGTGAGAGTCGGTGTACCTATCTACTTTGCGGTGCAAATCGATGCCTTTTCTAATTTCATCGGAATAAAGGTTGACAGCCGTTCCTTTGACAAAATCTCCTAAGAGGTTGCCAATCAGGGATTCTGGCGTGCCTTTTGATAAGAATAGATGAGCCAAATAATTCATAGATTATCCATTTTTGTGGATCGAGCTTCAGATTCCCACAGATAGCTATTAATCGCCCTTTCTACATTTGGGTAAAATCTTCTCAAGCTGCCGCGAATAGATTAAGAAGGCGTATGCGGTTGTTAGACTGAGCATCGCATCTTAAGTGAATTTTTAATTACAAGCTTAACATTGTACCTAAATCCATAGCCAAGGGACGAGTAAATTGACCATTTTTCTTAACAACAACTTTACCTTCATACTCTGATAAACTTGATTGTCATTCCCTCGAATACCTTCCAGCTCAGGTATAGCCCGAAAACGCTTGACAACTTTAAGATCAGAATTTTGCTCGTCTATAATTTTGCGAAAAACTTGCTCAGAAGAAACTGCCACATTATCCTCTCGAATCAACTGGTAGATATTTTTCAAGATAACATCATATGCTTTTTTATTCCAACAAAGTACATATAAGTCGATCCAATACATGGGTATATCGCGGCACTGACAATAAAAATCAGAGTCAGAAGGGCGGGTTTTAAGGACATTTTCCAAATTGCGAATAATGTATCTACCAGTAACTTTCCATATGTTTGCTCGCTCTGGCAATTTCTGAATAAGCTGTGAATGCTCCATCACATACTCAATCATCTTAAATTCGCCGTACCCACGACCGTAGCTTGGAGGATAATCTAAGCCTGAGAAAGAAATAAATTCGATTTTATCGATTAGATCGTACTCTAGACAAAGATTTTGCAACTCACTAATATCTGATGCAGAATTATCTGCAAAAACCAAGCCAGAAATTTTCCCATCTACCAAACACGATAAGTAGAACTCCAGAGCTTTTCGGTAGTCATTCAATCGAATTTTTGGGTCGGTTCTTGCAAGTTGTGGGGCATCAAGAGGAGGAGTGATGGTTGCTGTAAGAATCAGCAAGTTTGCTTGTGAATCAGCCATAACTGGTATCTGGTTAACCCAATAATAAAAGATGCCTAGGTAATTTTATTTTATATAAAAAATATATCTCTCCATAAGTTCTTAGATAATAGCACATTATCAAGCAATTGCTGTCGATCGCATTTTAGCAAAAATTCAAGACTTAGGATATGGTCCAGAAATCCGCCATGTCAACTATCCGTCAGGAGTGCACGTCTTAGCAATTCTCAAAGACGAACAGCATTCTGAAGCAGTTGATGATGACTACTTGTTAGAGGATTGGCTACAGGTAAGGTCGCAAATTAACCCAGATGCGGTTCATCTGTGGCGCGGCAAATAAGCTGTTTTTAGTATATCCGTGAATCTGGGATAACAAAAGAGCGATCGCCTAACTGTAGTATGCAGGCGATCGCATCACAAATTTCTTTCAGAAGTAGTGTTGTGGCCTATTGAGAGCTATACTCACCAAATGTTGTCACATACCCCTTAACAGTAACTCCCATATCTAATTCCTCGTGATGAATAAGTAGGTTAGATAATTGGGCAATCAAAAATTCAATCTCGCGACGGTTCTCAAACTGGAGAAAAATGCTGCTACCTTCACCCTTAATAATCACCGTTGGAATATCGCTGTCGTCTAACTGTGAATCAATATCTGGGATTATTTGTCTGATTTGCTCTTCAGTCCACATCTGACTCATTCCTCTATCTCCCGTTCAAAAATACAGCGGTATGACTTACCACTCTTATTGAGAATGACACCGCAGAAAGTGCAGCGCCCCTCGCCTCTTAATTCATTATACTCTGCCAACTCACGGCAGCGACGAATAGCAGCTTGCCGATCGCTAGTAGCAACGATTGTGTCTGCATCAAGCCAAACTTTATTTTCAGGGTTTTCTAACATTCCTACACTCTACATTGCCGTAAATATTGCATCATGGTCAATAAACCCAAAGAAACCCGGTTTCTGGCTATTCTGCAAGATTTCCTTAGCGGGTGACAACGTACCTATAATGCTTGCTGCATAAAAGATAGAGCCAAGAAGCCGCGCTGAAAATAGAGACGTTTATGGGGTTTGAGCGCAATTAGACTTGTTACCCAATCGTTCCATAATTCCATCCCATAGATCCATCGTTGTCCATAGAGGCTCAGACTAAATTCACTTTGGCGTGGGGTTTTGTCTTGATGCTCCTTGATCCGTCCTGCATAAATTTCTACACCTAACTTCTTGAGCCATTGTCCGTGAACCGTCGCCAAACTATAAGCAAGCGCAATCAATAAGACCAAGGATAAAAAGCGAGTTTCATTGACCTTGGTATCTTCTCGCATTATAACCAGCAGTTTTGTAATCTTTGAACATCTGTTCAATGCACCACCGACAACAATAAACATCTAAAGTCAGCTTCAAATTGGGGAGATTTGTCAGAATATACCAAGGTTCTTTTGGTCCGGGGTTACGATATTTTCGTTTCCAATACACAGCCAGATTAAATGGCCCTAAACCGTCTCCTTTATTTCCCAAAATATTCTGATAAAATTTGGACATCCCAGGTTTGAAGCCAAGCTTTTTGAGCACTTGATAGTCTTCACCTAAATTCTCTTGAAATTGGAAGTCTTTTTTCGCTCCGTAGTGCAAAAGATACACCCCTGGCATCAAGCCATGATGCGAGTTTGGGGCTATGAAACTCTCGATCCCCTAAGACTAAGACGGGATAGTTCTTAAACAGAGGAAGGACTATACCTAACAGTCGTTTTTGAGTCTTGAGGTCACTGTTACCTGACTTCTTTAAGAGTTCCCAATATATCGGAAGAGCATGAGTTCCCCAGACCAGACTAACCATAAATATATTGTGTCCTTTCCACTGTGTCCGGTCGATTGCAACAATCCAATAGCCATACTTTTGATGCTTGAGTTTTCGTACACAGCGACGTTGTTCTCGATTTAAACGCTTTCCGGTTTGTTCTTGTCGAATCCAATATTTAATCAGGGGAAACCACAATAGTTTGACGCACAACTGAGGTAACACTAAAAATCGTTGTAAGTTTCGTTTGCGGCTTTGATATTGAATCGGTTGAGGAAAGACACTGGCTAATACGGAGAGCTTGACCTGACGATGAGCCGCTCAGCAATAACAACAGCAGTTGCAAGGTTAAGTATTGGCTTTCATTGAGATGAGGGAGCAGAATTTTTTGGTATAATGGGGGCAACATTTTGTTTTTTGGGGAGCCCGTGTGGCTCCTTATTTTTTTGCCTTACCATTCTCTCAAACCTTTGTCCTGTTTAGACTAGAGGTGCCTTGTCACCCGCTAAGCAAGATTTCAATCGGTGCATCTCATTTTTGCAAATATATTCGTAGGGGTTCTCGGATTCCGGCAGTAAGTCTCTGCTTATAACTAATAAATTATCTGCCGGAATGCGAGATCCCTTACAAAATTGGGATGCACCCGATTTCAATTATACCGAACAATTCAATCACAGATGAACGCTAATGTAATTATATCTGCGTTCATCCGCGTTCATCTGCCTACATCTGCGGTTACAAAATCCCCCTACGCACCTCCCCGCAACTTATCCAAAACAGTCCGATCTTCCAAAGTCGAAGTATCCCCAGAAACCTCTTGTCCCGCCGCCAAAGAACGCAGCAAACGCCGCATAATCTTCCCGCTGCGAGTCTTCGGCAAAGCATCAGTAAATCGAATTTCGCCGGGACGGGCGATCGCCCCAATTTCCTTAACAACGTGCTGCTTCAATTCCTTAGCCAATTCTTCGCTAGGTTGCTGCGAGTTGTCCAGCGTGACAAAAGCCACAATTTCCTCACCTTTAATCTCATCCGGTTTACCAACAACCGCAGCTTCCGCCACGGCTGGATGCGATACCAAAGCTGACTCGACTTCCATTGTGCCGAGTCGGTGTCCGGCCACATTAATTACATCGTCAACGCGGCCCATTACCCAGAAATAACCGTCTTTGTCCTTGTGCGCGCCGTCTCCAGCAAAGTACACAAACTCGCCATCTTTCGGGTGCAAATATTCCCAATAAGTGCGGCGGAAGCGATCGGCATCGTTGTAAAGTGTACGCATCATTCCCGGCCAAGGATGTTTCACCACTAAATAACCGCCACTTTCGTTAGTGACTGGTTCGCCATCTTGGTCAACAACATCGACCACAATTCCGGGGAACGGTAAGGTTGCAGAACCGGGTTTTGTAGGAATTGCACCGGGCAAAGCGGTAATCATAATTCCCCCGGTTTCTGTTTGCCACCAAGTATCGACTATCGGACAATTCGAGTGGCCAATTACTCGTTGATACCACATCCAAGCTTCAGGATTGATCGGTTCACCGACGGTTCCTAACAATCGTAAAGATGACAAATTGCGCGCGTTGGGCAAGTGTTCGCCCATTTTCATGAATGTTCTGATGGCGGTGGGTGCAGTATAGAAAACGGTGACGCCGTATTTTTCAATTACATCCCAAAAACAGCCAGGATTTGAAGGGCGAGGAGCACCTTCATACATTAAACTTGTCGCACCGTTGGACAGCGGCCCGTAGACAATATAACTGTGTCCAGTAATCCAGCCGACATCAGCAGTACACCAGTAAACATCGGTATCTTGGAGGTCGAATATCCATTTGGTTGTCATGTGGGTATAAAGGTTATAACCACCGGTTGTATGGACGACTCCTTTCGGTTTGCCGGTACTGCCACTGGTGTAGAGTACGAACAGCATATCTTCGCTGTCCATCGGTTCGGCGGGACAATTTGCCGATACACCTTTTTGCAAATCGTGCCACCAATGATCGCGCCCGGGTTCCATGTCAATTTTCTGTTTGGTGCGCTGAACTACGAGAACGTTGGTAACGCTGGGTGTGGCATTATTTGCTAATGCTTTGTCTACTTGTGTTTTGAGGCCGACGGCGGTATCTTTGCGGAAGCCACCGTCAGCGGTGATGACGAGTTTTGCTTGGCCGTCGTTGAGTCGATCGCGCAAAGCTTCTGCACTAAAACCGCCAAAAACAACGCTGTGTACTGCACCGATTCTGGCGCAGGCTAGCATGGCGATCGCAGCTTCGGGAATCATCGGCATATAAATGCCGACGCGATCGCCCTTTTGGACTCCCAATTGTTTGATGACGTTCGCCATTTGGCAGACTTCGCGGTGGAGTTGCGCGTAGGTGAGGGTGCGGGAGTCTCCGGGTTCGCCTTCCCAAATCAGGGCGGCTTTATTTTTGCGCCAAGTGGTTAAGTGGCGATCGAGACAATTGTAAGAAATATTAATTTTACCGTTGACAAACCATTTAGCAACAGGCGGCTGCCAGTCGAGCACGGTATCCCAGTTTTGGAACCAGTGCAATTCTTGGGCGGCAAGTTCTGCCCAGAATGCTTGGGGGTCAGCTTTGGCTTTGTCGTAGAGGGCTTGGTACTCTTCTAGGCTTTTGATGTGAGCTTTTTGGGAGAATTCAGCGGGCGGCTGAAATAGCCGTTTTTCATGCAGAATTGATTCGATGGTATCTTGTGACATTGCTGTTAGTTTTTAGTTCAGTTACTCTTTTTAGCTATTGTGTGCATAAGTTGGCACAAAAGTATGTTTATTTTCCTTAAGAGTTGAGGCAATTTGGTCAATATTGGATCTGCATGAGAAATTATAGCACTGGTAAATGGTCTATTCTATCTTGGTACTCATCATCAAACGAGCCTCCATAAATCAGAAGCAGTTCGTCAATGTTTTGACCAATACTCAACTTGGTATTCAGGATAAAAATTCCAGGAATATGGCGATTTTGCTCTAGATGATATGTTAAATGAACAGGCATAGAGCGGCGGTTGTTGGTAACAAGAATGAAATTGTGGATTTCGCACCAAATAAGAATTTCTGGATCGAGAGTCCCTTTAGAAGGTGCTGTTAGTTCTCCCACTGCTAGAACAACCAGATCGGGATTACGCCTGCGAATTTGGCTAGGATAGGCAGGATCGACATTTTCATCAAAGAGATACTGGATTGCCATCAGCCTTTCTCCTTGCATCTCTTTCTGCTCTCAGTTTGCGGAGTTTTTCAGCCACTGGAGGAGGATTGCGACGCTGTTCTTCTCGCATTTTTTCGCCCCATTCCAGCCATTCGGTTATGTATTTACCGACTGCTTCTTTGTTGTGCAGGTAGTACAAAATGGTCGCATAAACTTGTTCCAGGGTGAGCGATGTATAAATGTTAGCGATTTCTTCGGCAGTTCGAGCGCGAAACAGGTATTCATAAAGAATGGTTTCGATGCCGATCCGGGAACCTTTGAGCCGAATATCGTCAGGTCTTAGGAAGTTGAAATAGTCTTCTAGTTGCGTGGTTTGGTGGTTGGCTTCATGAGATTGCTTCTCTTTATTAATGTCTGTTCCTTCGGGAACCAGCACAATTACTTCGGCTCGGCTGTTTCGATATAAATTGAGCGGTTCACCAACGCACAATTGTCCTCGATCGTCGATCGTTGCCATCACTTTAATTGCTTTCATACAATCTACCCGATTTACAGGAGCGATATCTGGTATGATTATATCATAACAAATCCGATGGTAATTCTTTTATAATTGACATTAACAGCAGATCGCACTAAAGCCATGACACAAAATTTAGAAGCAAGTCAACTCTCGCTAAATGACGTTCGCCGCCTTCTCAAATTGGAAAGACAAACAGGAGGAGGTTTTACTGATTTTTTCTCTCTGGAACCTCTGACGGATTTTGAACAGCAGGAATTATTGCAAATCAGCAATGACTTTTGGCGCTATCTAGAAGTGGGAAAGGTTTCTGAAGAATTGGTTAAGTTTTTGTCACTTTCACCGTTAATGAGATTAACGGGATTTTTTAAAGTTCCTGTGGTGCTGACAATGGAAGATAGCATCCCCATCGAGGTTGAGGATGAGGATACTTTAATTAAAGGCCGCTTGGATGTCTTAGCGGTAAATCAGCCGGATGCAGACATAGCGGCGGCACAGTTTTGGATTTTGGTAGTGGAGGCGAAAAATAGTGCGATCGCACCTTTGACTGGTTTGCCGCAACTCCTGACTTATACTTATAAAAGTTTGCAGCAGCAATCGTCGGTTTGGGGATTGACGACGAATGGCGAAAGTTATCGGTTTGTGCGGGTGACGCGGGCAAATCCTTGTACTTATCAGATTTTACCGGAATTGAATTTGATTGACCGAGAGCGATCGCTCTTGTTGGCGCAAGTGTTGAAAGCGATTTGCAAGTTGCAGAATGTGCAGTTGCAGTTGGCTTAATCTCTGCGGTTAAAATCTGTGCTTACCCGTACTGCCTAGACAGATATTCTGTACCAGTTTAGTCCTAATCGCCCTCTATCGTCGATGGCAACCAACTGTTGTGAACTTCTGTTGGGAACTGCTGGGAAATTCAGAAATCAAGATTTGTGAAAAAACTGCAATAGCGAGTGACAAAAGACAAAGTATTCTATACAATAATAAACGGTTAAACCCTACAACTGAAGGTAAGAAAATGTCTGAACTTAGACAAAATCTAATTACCAGAGATTGGGTAATCATCGCCACCGAACGGGCGACAAGACCGGATCAATTCGCTAACAAAAAAAAGTCGGCCGCAGTAGTGCCACCGCACCGCGCCGATTGCCCGTTTTGCGTGGGAAATGAGGAAGACGGAACCTTAGAAACTTGCCGTTTGGGCGATCGCGCTGGCTGGAAAGTCAGGGCAATTTGCAACAAATATCCCGCCCTCTCCCCGACAGCAAAATGGATGAGGATATCATCGGGAATTCACCGCACGATGGCGGGAATCGGCGTTCACGAAGTAATTGTCGAACACCCGCGACACGATTTGACGACAGCTTTGTTGAGTGTTGAAGAAGTTGCCAACATACTTTTAGTATACCGCCAGCGCTATGTAGAAATTAGAAAAAATCCCCACATTGAAACAATTATTATCTTCAAAAATCACGGAGAAACTGCCGGAACTTCTCTCGAACACCCCCACTCGCAGATAGCAGCGACGCCCGTTGTACCCAGCCAATTTCGCAGCCGCATCGACGAAGCTATTAGATATTTTGACGACACGGGAGAATGTCTGTTTTGCCGAACTTTGGAAGATGAATTAGCGGCGAGAGAAAGAGTGATTTGTGAGAGTGAACATTTTGTGGCTTTTATCCCTTACGCTGCACTTTCACCGTTTCACACTTGGATTTTTCCGCGCCGACATTCCTCTTCCTTTGATGAAATTACTGATGCGGAAATTACGGATCTTGCTGATACTTTGAAAACTGTACTGGCTAAGCTTTATTACGGATTGAACAATCCCGATTACAACTATAATATTCGATCGGTGCCGATCGCCGAAGGGGGAACAAAATACTTTCACTGGTATATCGCAATTATTCCCAGAGTCACCAAGCAAGCTGGATTTGAGTTGGGCAGCGGGATGTTTATCAATACTGCTTTGCCCGAAGAAAGTGCGGCGTTTTTGCGATCGATCGAAATTCCTAGCGACAGTAATTTCCCGCCCATCTAAAGTATCCTACATCACAATAGGTCAAATTTACTTCAAATTCGGGTGGAAATGCACGCAGCTACTCCCAGTTGCGAGTCTGTGTTGGGGGAGGAAACTGATATTATTTGAGATTTGAGATTTGAGATTAAAGAATTCGGCATAACGGATGATCTAATGGTTTAGATCATCGGCCTAAAGTTGGATTCTTTTTTAAACTGGTACAACTTACGCTCTCAAGTGATGAACGTACAAATACTTAGGGATTTTACCAAACTCACAATAAACTTTCGACATACTGCCAGCCGTCGTCGCTAAAAGTAGCTCTCAACATATCTCTAATTTTGGCATCGATCGATAAGAGTCCCTCCCCAGAGTCGCCATTCTCCCCGATTTCGCAACTGTCATCAGACATATGTTCTTGGATGAGGGCCAGAGTATCGGCGAAATTAGCCAGAAAATAATGTTCGTGCACCCACGCTGTCGGATCTGGTATTGCTGCACTCCCAAAAGCTCGATCGACTAAATCTTTTTTGGCAACATCGTCAGTCTGGTTTTTCATGTTGAGCTCGATTTAGGTAGAACTGGTAACTTATCCATTTTAAGCTTAATTGTCAACAGGATCGCGATCCTGATCGACCACAGCAGTGACAAATTTGTGTAGTTTGTGCGATCGCGATCCTAATTTTTTGGTCGCTCGCGTGTTATTATGCTCGCTCACACTCCGTGACCAATAATTTTCACCTCTGGTAAAATACACTTGGGCATCATTCCGTGAACTCCTTTTTGAGGATTGTTGACAGCCTGCGTAATCCGAAAATTTACCGCAAGCGAACAGAAAACATAAGCATCTTCCTCTTGGAAACCTGCAAACTTTTGCAGCCAATAAACCGTCTGTTTTACCGCCATATCAAACGCTTCATCTAATGTTCTACCAAATCCCATAATCACAATATGAGTGGGCGTTTCCGCAAACGGAAATATCAGAAATAAATCCTTGCGTAAAATGATTTGAATAGTCCCATTCATCGAAGTTTCAATGGCCGTACCGTCAACTTCACCATCTCCTTGTGCCGAATGTCCGTCGCCAATGGACAGTAAACCGCCGCGCCGAAAAACAGGTAAAAATAACCGCGTTCCTGGTTGGAGTTCCTGATTGTCCATATTGCCGCCGTAGCGCTCTGGAGGAATAGAAGAACGGTTGATTTGTGCATTGGCAACGCCAATAATGCCAAAAAAAGGATGCAGGGGAATCCGAATGCCGCTACCTGCGGGAAATTCAGCAGTTTTTTGCTCTAAATCTAGCGGAATAAACCGCAATTTAGGTTCGGGGAAATACTCAGGCAAAGCTCCCCATCCGGCGCGAATTGCATTAAATCCTACGGGCAAACTTGGGTAAACATCCTCAATGTGAATTTCTAAAACGTCTCCCGGTTCGGCATTGTTAACATAAATGGGGCCTGTCAGCAAGTGGGGCCCCGGCCCAACTTTGCGGTTGGGAGGCAAATTCTGACAAATATCTAAAAATTCCGGCGTCAGAAATTCCGGCGGGGCCTTGTCAGCAACATAATATCCTGAATAGGTTTCGATATCGATGCGATCGCCCGAATCGACAGTTAAAGCAGGTTCGATATTCGGAGAAAAACCGCCCAAGTGTACGGTTTTGCAGTTGGCTTTGAGAAGGTGGCGGGTCATGGGATTTTAGATTTTAGATTTTAGATTGAAGAAAGGGTGTTAAGAATGTTATATCGCAAGTTTTAATCATTTTTGAGAATTTTTTTTAATGAACCACAGAGGGCGCAGAGGGCGCAGAGAAAGAGAATGGAGAGATATAGCCTTTCTCAGTAACATGAGGTGTTTTTGGGCATGGGGCATGGGGCATTGGCCAAAGAGGAAGATTACCTTACTTTCCTGAGAACCGCTATAAGAAGATTTATAAAAATGGTGGAGGTTTCTTTTATCGGAGATATTATACTAATTTCTTAACTTGTTGATAACCTGGGTAGTTTAAAATTTAAAGTGGGTGTCGCGGGTTTATATGTATTGGGGTGGGGAGTTCTATGAAAGCTGGTGAAACCCGCCCTTCCACACTAATGACTAATGGATTATGTTAACACCATTGCCCAACCAAGTAGGAAATCCCAAAGGTTATTCTCGGAATCCCTGTTTTTTTGCTGTTGTGATTTTGATTGTCCTATTGCTAGGTTTCATTATGCCATCTAACCTCAACGAACCTGAGCTTTTAACCGATCCATTTCTGCAACTCCCAACAGAAAACTCGGTGCGAGTTGTCTGGTTTACCGAGTTTCCTGGTACTCGCAACACTGTTGCTTATGGCGAAAATTTGAATCAAGTTGTGACGGCAAATACTACTAAGCTAAGCCGCACTCGCGAAGACAAAGACTCGCGCATTTCCGATGAAATGAAACAAAGCATCATTGACAGCAATCCAATTGTCCGCGACATCTGGCGCCACGAAGCAGAAGTCCCCAATTTAATGCCCGATGTTCGCATTCCTTATCGAGTCACTAGCGAAAGGAAAGACGGCGCATCTGTCAGCAGCAAAATTTTCACTCTTTCTCCCACACCAGCAGCAGGAATGCCGCTCAAAATTCTCCTCACTTCCGACCATCAATTGATGCCTATGACAGCAGCAAATCTCCAGAAAGTAGCCGAAACAATTGGGAGAGTTGACGGGGTTTTCATGGCAGGGGATTTAATTAATATACCCGATCGCGCTTCTGAATGGTTCGACGACGACCGAGGCCGCGCCTTCTTTCCCGCTATGCAAGGTCGCGCATTTTCCGAACTCGACAAAAACGGCATCAAAACCGTTTACAGCGGCGGCGAACTGATCCAACACGCGCCTTTATTTCCCGCCCTTGGCAATCACGAAATCATGGGTCGCTTTGCAACTAACAGCAAACTTAATGACCAATTTAATGATCCTTTTCCCCGCGCTGCTGCCGAGAAAATATACGCTCAACGTGCTGCCTCTTTGAATCCTAATAATGACCCTTCAGTGCTGGAAATCTGGCTAAAAAACAATAGTTTTAATAGCGATACCTATGACGAAGTTTTTAATTCACCGGGAGATAAAAATTACTATGCTGTGACTTTTGGGGACGTGCGGTTAGTGACTTTGTACGTTGCGAATATCTGGCGGACTCCGAATTTAGATCCGGGTGCGAGAGGCAGGTATCGCGAACGGGACGCAGATTTTAATAATCCCGAAAAATGGGGATACGGACAGCATATTTTTGAGCCTATTGTCAAGGGCAGCGCTCAATATAATTGGCTGCAACAAGAGTTAAAGACTTCGGAATTCCAGCAGGCAAAATATAAAATTGTGATGTTTCACTACCCGCCACATTCTCTGGGTGACAATATTGTACCTGCTTATACTGATCCAGTGCAAATAGTCGATCGCGCTCTCGATGGCGAGATTAAAATGGTGCGTTACGAGTATCCGAAACAGCAAGATTATCTGATTCGGGATGTAGTGCCGCTGCTAGAAACAGCGGGGGTGCAGTTGGTATTTTACGGGCATTCGCACTTGTGGAATCGGTTTGTAAGTTCCAGTGGAATGCACTTTTTGGAGACTTCTAATGTGGGCAACAGTTACGGTGCTTTTGTGGGGGAAAAGCGCCGATTTGTGCCGCCGGGATATCGGGAAGATTACAGCGCAATTGGAGACCCGAACGGGTTGGAACCTGTGGTGCCGACTGTTGCGCCTTTGTTGGGAGAAGACGGGCGGCCGCTGCCGTATATTGATAGCAATGATATTACTGCTTTTACTATTTTTGATACGGGGGAGGGTAGGGTTAGCAGCTACTATTTTGATACGCGGAAACCCGAATCGGAAGTGGTGAAGTTTGATGAGTTTAAGTTGAAAAATTCGCCATCTAGCTTAAAAATCCGTAAAAATTAAAAACGCTCGTTTTCATAATCGATAAATTAGTTACTGCTATGATAACTTAACGCTTCTGACTTCTGCTATACTTAGGTATACTGCATCCAAATTAAACTTACCCAATAGTAGAGCGCGGTCATGCCTGAACTAAACCTCTTAGAAAAACAAGAAGAAGTAAGCTTTGATGAGGAAGATGAAGCTCTAGATTATGAGCTTGAATCTAATGGTAATCCCAAATCAGTATTAGACGAAATTTCCGAAATAATTGTAGCTGGAAATGACTGGACGACAGCCACCATACTCGATCAACTTGTTCGTGACAATATTCAACTTAATCCAAGATTTCAAAGACGAGATGCTTGGGATATAACTCGCAAAAGCAGGTTTATTGAATCTATTTTTCTAGGATTTCCCATTCCAGATATAGTTTTGGCTTCTCAAGATAAAAAACGCGGAAAATTTGTAGTTCTTGACGGCAAGCAACGCTTGCTTACGATTCTGCAATTTTATGGAAGGAGCGAAAGTCCCAACGATAGTTTTGCTTTGAAAAACTTAGAATTTAGACCTGAACTCAATGGTTGTACGCATGAGGCTCTAAAAAACGATCTTCTCCATAGTTCTGTACTTGATGCACTGGATAATCAAACTCTTCGTACTACATTGATTCGGAATTGGCATACAGAAAGTTTACTCTACAAAATTTTTCTCCGTCTGAATTTAGAAAATACTCCGCTATCTCCACAAGAACTCAGGCAAGCATTGCATCCAGGTGATTTCATCAATTTTTTAGATGACGAATCAATTAAAAATCAGGCTTTAAGAAAAATACTTAAATCCCAAAATCCCGATCCTCGGATGCGCGATGTCGAATTATTACTGCGATATGTAGGATTCCATCATTTTTTATCCGATTATCGCGGTAATCTTAAAGTGTTCCTGGATATGACTTGCAAAAAGCTCAACAAGGATTGGAAAGAGAAAGAAACTGAGGTCAGATATACAGTTAGCCAATTTGAAAATGCAGTGCAAACAACCACTACAATATTTGGAGAAGCAAATATATTTCGTGTGTGGTTGAGTAGTTCTAATACTTACCGAGGCAAGTTTAATCGAGCTATTTTAGATGTAATGGTTTTTTATTTTTCAGATCCAGTTATTAGTGAAGTTGCTGAGAAGAATCCGGCGGGTGTGCAAAAAGCTTTTAAAGAGTTATGTTCATCATCTAATAGCGAATTCAGAGAAGCTGTTGAGAAAAGCACAACTAGCATTCGCGAAACTCATACTCGTCTCTCACTGTGGGGCAAAGCTTTGTTAAAGGTTTTGGATGTAGAGTTTAATGTACCTGAACTCGTAGATAACCATATTATCTTTAACGGTTTGAGGTAAGTTATTAAGAGGTATGCCAAAATCCGTTAGATTTCGTACTCTAACCCAGCAGTTAAATAGGTAAAAAAAACAATTTTTTCCTAAGATTAATCCTCTAGGTTCATATTCCGAGTGGCAGCTAGCCTTAACTCTTGCCTACAGAGTTTTAGTTCATGCCGAAATTGAGGCTTATTTTGAGGACAGAGTTTGGGAAGTAGCCCTTAATGCTAAAAAGAATTGGGATAGTCAGGGTAAGACTTGCCGTACTTTAATCTGCTTGCTTGGCTTTTCTGGTCAAATGATGGAAGCAGCACCAGATACACTGACTCCAACTAAGGGAAGTAAAGCTTTGCCACCGGAAAAAATAAAAGTCAACAAAAAAATAGATTTAGCTATTAATAGTTTTAAGCGAAGCATTGACCAGAATCATGGCATCAAAGAAGCTAATCTTCTGGCGTTGCTTTTGCCAATAGGAATAGATACCGATGATTTAGATTCTGTTTGGCTGGCTACCATGAATACGTTTGGGGAAGAAAGAGGTGTGGCGGCCCATACTTCAGCTACATCCCCGAAAACTATTAGAAGCATAAATCCTATAAATGAACTGCAGAGGGTAGAGCAAATTATTCAAGAACTTTTGAGGGTGGATGAGCTGATTAATAATTTAATGAGATAAATGAATAAACCGACACCAATTGTCAAGAGTTTAATCTTTTTGGTAGGCTTCTAGCCGGAACGGGCAAGATGCCCGTTCCACAATACTTTATTTTTTTGTTGCACAGGCATCTTGCCTGTGCTCAAACAGCTTATTCAGAATGGTGCAAAATTTCCGATTAAACTTTCTCTTTCGCCGGTGGAACCAAACCAGTTTTATTCAAACCCGCATCAATCTGCCTGAGCAATTTAAAATCATCTTCGGGTAAAGAATTAACAGGCGAGTGTTTTTCCAGAAACGAGAATGCTTGGCGAAATTCACGCGGCCGGGAGTCGATCGCACCATCGAAGTGACAAGGTACAATTTTTTCAAAGTCCCAACTCGCCACTTGATCCACCCAATCGAGAGTTTCCCTCGGCGCGCGGTTGAGAATCCAAGTCTGCAAAATCGGCGCGACAAACAACCGCCCCCCTCCCCGCAAAGCCTCAAAAGATCGCACCCAATCTGTTTTCCACTTGAACGGATACAACCCGAAATAAGCTTTTCTAGAGCGTTCCGGCGCTTTGCGTGCGCTGGCAAATACCTCCGACCACGGCGGCACTTCCAGCACGCTGGGGCTAAAATACATGGCAAATAAGGCGATTCTCTGCCACCCTTTGCGCCGATTTTCGTGGGTGTCTGCCACCGTGTCCGAGGCGCTGTCTTTGGCGTGAAATAGCAGCGGGTACGAGTCGAGTTGGACGATCGCGGGCGGATTTTCGGGAATGGAAACTATGGAATCTGTTAACATCAGCGTGCGCGATCGTCTGTGAAATAACGCAACTTCTGCAAATTTGCCCAAACCAAGGTCAAGGGGGCCGAGAATTGCCCAGTCAAATTGATCGGCTAAGGGGGTGTTGCTGCTGTCAAAGGGCAGTACAGAGGTGCGTTTCGCGGGCAAACCCAGCCAACTCAGCGGCAAATTCACCGGGAAACTCCACTGCTGCGGGGCGACAAACACCTGCGCTTCGGGAAAACACCTCGCAAAGGGGCCGACAAAAACTTTGTGTTCGATGCCCGAAACCGTTGTCAGCAGGATGTACTTCACCTCGCCGTGCTCTGCTACTAACTCTTTTACCAAGCGGATGCACTCAGGAGTCGGTGCAACCGGGGCGTAGACGAGAAGGCCTTCAGGTTCTAGTTTAATTACTGTCATCCGAATCGGGACGACAACGTAAAAAATGCCTTGTAGTTGGTCAAAAGTCCAGATTGTGTCCTTGACTATTTCCTTGCGGATGGTGCGCCGCTTGCTGTAGGGATAGAGGGGGACAACTGGCCAAAAGGCCCAAGAATAGTCCCGATAATCAATCTGTGCTGATGTTGGTATGCCTTCGCCCTCTGCCACTGGTGCGACTCCTTGCCGATTTTTTTGTACGTGCGTGCGATCGAACTGTTTTTATCTTATTTCAATCTTGTGGCGCGGATTCGAGGAGTTGAAAAGGGGTTATGGGCGATTCCCTACGGGATAGCTGCGCTTTACGGGCTTTTGGAATACTCAAGCAAGAATTACGGATGGGGGCTAGAAACCCGGTTTCTACGAGTTTTGGAACGTGTCACGAGAAATAGAAGAGACTTCTTGCAAAAGTCCTTTTAAGCAAATTTTCGGACGGGCAAGATGCCCATCCCACAAGAGAAAAAACTTTTTGTGGGATGGGCATCTTGCCCGTCCCAGCTATTTTTGCAAGAGGTCTAAGGAAGAAACCGGGTTTCACGAGGCCTGGGTGCGAGAACTATTAAGCCAACTGTTCAGGATCGATGCCTAACTCCCGCAACCGCGCCGCTAGTCTTTCCTCTCGCTGTTGAGATTCTGTCAGTTGCTGTTGAGATTCTGTCAGTTGCTGTTGAGCTTCAATTACTTGCTGTTGAGATTCTATCAGTTGCCGTTCCGCCGCCGTTGCTCTTTCACCCGGACTCAAAATCAACCCTCCTTGGGCCGTAAACCACCGCAACCACAACCGATTCATACTCTTATAAGTGCCTTGCCACCAACCTAAACTCAACTGCAACTCAGGAATAAATAACCGCCCATCAATTAATTCTGCCGGTTCATAGTGACCTCCTACAAGATGAAAAGCTCGCAATTCATCCGTGTAGCGACTGAACACAAAATAGTAAGGAATCCGCAAAATTTGTTCATAAACTTGCCACTTAGTCGGCGGTTCCCCAGCTTGCTGAACAGTCCGCCCTAAATCTTCATCTTCAGTGCCCGGCGATAGCAATTCCACCACCACAAACGGATTTACCCGTTCTTGCCAAACTACATAACTCAAACGCATATCGCGCCCTTGATAAAGCCTTGGCACACCCACCGCAGCAAACCAATCCGGGCGTTTATGCCAGCGCGGTTGTGTTGCATCGTAATACAAATTTAGGTCACTGGCTGTAAAGACTTGTTCGGCATCCCATCCCGGCGGCAAAAACGTGAATTCCAAGAGTTGCGGCTGATCTAAATGAAATGTATCTGGCAAACCGGGCTCCTTTGGGTCTTCGCTAGGTAAATCATACATTGTTGGCAAACTCTGTCGGGGGTCTAAAGGCGGTTCAGCTTGAGCAGGCGGGTAAGTCGGGAATGTCATAATCAATTCTGAGGTTGCTTATCCTGATATGATTATAACCTTGTGAGAATGTCTTGCATTTCCAAAGAATTCCCATTAACTCTCAATCTCAAATCTCAAATCAAAACTCCAAAATCGATATGACTCAAAACTACCGCATCACTCTTTTACCAGGAGACGGCATCGGCCCTGAAATTATCGCTGTGGCGGTAGATGTCCTGAAACTTGTCGGTCAACAATTGGACATCGGCTTTGAATTTCAAGAAGCTTTAATGGGCGGCGCTGCTATTGATGCAACAGGCAATCCGCTGCCAGAAGAAACACTGGAAAAATGCCGCAACTGCGATGCAGTATTGTTAGCAGCCATTGGCGGTTACAAGTGGGATAATTTGCCCCGCGAACAGCGCCCCGAAACGGGATTATTAGGACTGCGCGCCGGATTGGGATTGTTTGCAAATTTGCGTCCGGCGACTATTTTACCGCAATTGGTTGATGCTTCTAGCTTGAAACGGGAAGTTGTCGAAGGCGTGGATATTATGGTCATCCGCGAACTCACAGGCGGCATTTATTTCGGCAAACCGAAAGGTATTTTTGAGACGGAAACAGGCGAAAAACGCGGCGTCAATACGATGGCTTACACCGAGTCGGAAATTGATAGAATCGGGCGAGTCGCTTTTGAGACGGCCAGGAAGCGGAGCAAAAGGCTGTGTTCCGTTGATAAAGCGAATGTTTTGGACGTTTCGCAACTGTGGCGCGATCGTATTATTGCCCTTTCTGCAGAATACCCTGATGTCGAACTTTCTCACCTCTATGTTGACAACGCAGCCATGCAGTTAATTCGCTGGCCGAAACAGTTCGATACAATTGTCACGGGCAATTTATTCGGCGACATTCTTTCCGATGCGGCGGCGATGCTAACTGGTAGTATTGGGATGCTGCCTTCTGCTAGTTTGGGAGCAAGCGGGCCGGGAGTTTTTGAACCCGTGCACGGTTCCGCACCCGACATCGCGGGACAAGATAAAGCAAATCCCATCGCGCAAGTTTTGAGTGCGGCAATGATGCTGCGCTACGCCTTAAATCAGCCGGAAGCTGCTAATAAAATCGAGCAAGCAGTTGTCGAAGTTTTGGATCGAGGATATCGCACTGGGGATATCATGTCGGAAGGCATGAAACTCGTCGGCTGTCGGGCAATGGGCGATGCTTTAATTGAAGTTTTGCAAGGTTGATTAATGGTCTGGTATGGGCGGGTTTTACCAATAATATTCGACGCACACGCACAATCTCATAAACCCGCCCCCACACAACTAATAACCTATATCAACCTTGACTTTGATCGCAGGGAAAAAGGTACATTGAGGCTTACCGTTGAGAGGGGGCGGGTTTATAGGATTATTAATTTTTGGCGATTATGGTTGGTAAAACCCGCCCCTACAGGAATTGGGGTTTAATGTGCCGCAGTACATTGAGGCTTACCGTTGGGTTGGGGCGGGTTTATAAGATTATTAATTTTTGGCGATTATGGTTGGTAAAACCCGCCCCTACAGGAATTGGGGTTTAATGTGCCGCAGTACATT
>NZ_JAUBPT010000030.1:20579-48436 GCF_036700905.1 Microcoleus sp. S13_C3
GGCGGGTTTATAAGATTATTAATTTTTGGCGATTATGGTTGGTAAAACCCGCCCCTACAGGAATTGGGGTTTAATGTTCCGCAGTAGATTGAGGTTGAAAGTTGGGTAGGGGCGGGTTTATCATATTATTAGTTTTTGGCAATTATGGTTGGTAAAACCCGCCCCTACAGGAATTGGGGTTTAATGTTCGGCTGTCAAAAGCTGAAATTGCTCGGTATCGATGCGATTTGCTTGATACAAAGTTTGAGCAATTTCCGAAAGCGCTAACACGGAATGTGCGCGATAACCGTTGGCCTGCATCTTATCTTTGACTCCTTGTTCGTGGTCGATTAATACCACAATATCTTCCACATTCAAGCCAGCCGATTTTAACTTAGCCGCGCCTTCCATCACGCTTTTGCCACTAATCAAAATATCATCGACTACGACAATCGTTTCTCCTGCATGAAAATGCCCCTCAATTAATTTGCCTGCACCGTAAGTTTTCACCTCTTTGCGCGGGAAAATCATCGGGCGTTCCATCCGCAACGCTAAACCGGTTGCTGTGGGTAAAGAACCGTAGGGAATTCCGGCAATGCGATCGAATTTTAAGTTTTTAAGAATGTCTGCATAAGCGCTGACAATTTGATGGAAAATCTGCGGAATTGAGATAATTTTCCGCAAGTCGATGTAATATGGAAATACGGCACCCGATGCTTGTACGTGGTCGCCAAAAACTACGCAGCCGATGTCATAAAGTTGCAAGATTAAATCGCGGTGAGGTTCCGGTTGCAAAAAGCAAACATCGGGCAGCCACAATTCGCAAGTGGGACTACCTTCGATCGCCCGCACCCTCTGTTTATTAATACTATCCCGCAGTTTCTCAATTTCTCGGTGCGGCTCTTTCCCCGCTAATAAACTTGGGGGGACTGGCAGCAGCAAACCGTCACCATTTGTGCTTAAACCGGCCGCCAGCAGTTGTGCGAGGTCGTTTTCTTCTGTGAGGTCATTTTCTTCGGCGATGTCTCCTTCGACTAAAATTAGGCGTTCTGGAGCTTCTTTGCGGATGCGAGCTAACATATCCGGCATTACTCCTACCTCTAAACCTAGTTTTTCGGGAGTTCCCCAAGTTTGAGAGAGTCGGACTAATTGCAAGTAAAAAGGGTTTGTTGGCGTCGGATATTCTTGCAAAGCAGCCCCTGACGGGTTGGCGGTGGCACAGAGCACAAAAACTGTTTTTCCAGCGTATAACAAAAAAGGCGCTACTTGGTCGAATCCGGCATAGGGACTTAAAGTAATAGCGTCAACTCGCCAGTCTTGAAATACAATTTTGGCAAACACTGTGCTGGTATTTAAATCGCAGTGTTTGGCATCTAAAATTACTGGCAGGTGAGGGGGAATAATTGTTAAAATTTCTTGCAGCAATGCCCAACCGGGAATACCGAGAGATTGGTAAAAACCGAGGGTGATTTTGCAGGCACAGATTAAATCGGCTGTTTGGTCGATCGCACTTTTTAGCTTAGCAAACAAATCAGTTACAAAACTTTGAGTTTCTTCCCCAGTCATGGAAACCTGCGGGGGCAAGGTTTCTGGGTCGGGATCGAGGGCTAAATACAGCAAACTTTGATTGCTTTCAACAGCCGCTAACAGTTTATCGAAAAAGTCGGTGCGATCGCTCATAGTGTGTTATGGAGGTAAGGGGAATTAAAAAAATTGCAGATCAAAGTGGGATTGGTGTTGTGCCGGAAGAAACCGATCCCCGTTGAAATTGAAAGTAAGAATCTTTTAAGATTGTAGAATGTAAAGAGCAGGAAATCTGTAACTTTGGGAGCAGTTTCATGGGGAATGATTTTCGGGTTGGCTACACCAGTGATTTCACCTAACCCCCAGCAAATCAATTAGTTGTGGTAAACTAACCAGTCTCCGGGCGGCGATTTTATCGGCATTGGCCTGCGGTACGCGAGTTTAGCAAATGCCAATTTGCAAGGGGCAAATTTGAGCGGGGCTGCTTGGCGGCAAGCTAATTTACAAGGCGCTAATTTTACTCAAGCTAATTTAATCCAGAGTCCGTTTGACGGGGCTAATCTAAAAAATGCTACCGTTGGAGGTATTATTTTGGTTGACCAAGAATTTCTTGATGGTACAAGCCCCCGCATTTATCCGTGGAATCAATCGAAAATCGAAAATCCTCAAGCCCCCGCATTTATCCGTGGAGTCAATCTAAAATCTAAAATCTAAAATCTAAAATCTAAAATCGATTGACGGTAGTATTAAATAGAAGCAGAAGCTAAAGTCATGTCCGCCTTATATGATGGATAGTAATAAATGATCGGTACGATCGACTTTACGATTTGGGACGAGTTGCTGCAACGCTACGTTGACGATTTCGGTCGCGTCAATTATGGGCGCTGGAAAGCTGAGGGGGCGGAGGTTTTGAGGGGGTGGCTGGAAAGTTTGGCCGATGTCGATTTGGCGGATGGTACTGATGCGGATGCGCGGCTGGCGTTGTGGCTGAATGCGTATAATGCGATCGCAATTTCTCAAGTTCTGGAAGTATATCCGATCGCGTCCATCCGTCCCAAAATTTTGGGAATTCCCAACTGGCTGAGTTTTTTGGATTTTTTCACTCGTTCAAATACGATTATTGGCGGCAAAAAGTACAGTCTCAATCAAATCGAACACGCAATTTTGCGGCCGGAATTTGCGGAACCGCGCATCCATTTTGCATTAGTTTGCGCTTCTGTCGGGTGCCCGCTGCTGCGCCGCGAGGCTTATTTCCCGGAGTCGGTACGGACTCAACTAGAAGCGGATGCCAGCCGTTTTATTCACAATCCTGATAAGGTGCGATATGATGCCGAGAAAAAGACGCTTTATTTGAGCAAGATTTTTAAGTGGTACGGCGAGGATTTTGTAAAGGCGGCGGGTTCGGTGGCTGACTATGTGGGCGGTTATTTGGGGCCGGAGGCGGCTGTGAGTGATGGATGGGCGATCGTTTTTTTGCCTTACGACTGGAATTTGAATCGGCTTGATGGATAAAATTTGCGCCTGTGGGTAGGTGTTTTTTTGAGGCGGTAATTTTTTTAGTCTGTCGTTACCCATTCAAATTGCCATTCCCCAACGTACAGGATGAATTGCCTGCTGTGCCGTTACCCCCGGAGCAACTGTCACAATCCAACTCATCCTAGTCAAGAAGTTCTTGGAGAGTGTCATTGACTGCGAGAAAAACGCATCGGCGTCGCGATAAAAGGTAAAGTTGTAATTATTTTCTTTTTTGACTACCTTAAATCAATACTACTGTCGGCTTTGTCAGCCTACTATAGTGGTTCACGACTACTTCCCATATTGGAGGATAAAGGATGACAGGTCTAGACTCTCTCTTGGTTTCTGTATCTACTGCTTACGACGCTGGTTTATTAAACCGACATGATGTGGAAAGAGTTCAGAATATCATAAAATCCATTGAAAAAAGAGGATTGGATGAACTAATAACAGTTTCCTATGCTTTCATCTGTTATTACAACGATGTAGTTGCTGGACTCAATACAAAACAGTTTGTTCCGTCATACGGACTCAGAGAAGTTGTCTCTCTGTATCCCAATACACTTCTCCCGAAATTTCTTTACGGGCAGTTGTCCAATGTATTCGATAGCACTGGTAAATTGCTAGAAAACTACTCTAAGTCAAGCTTAGATTTGATATTAGGTTTACTAGCACTTGTTAAAAGGATAGATGACCCTAGAGCATTGAGCCAAGAGGAAATCAAGTTACTATTTTCCGAAGGCTTGCAGACACCGCGCGATCGCGCCCTATTCGGCATTTGTCTCTACACGCCGACACGAATTAAGGAAGCTTGTACCTTGCGGGTGAGAGACTATTACGCTCTTGATGGTTCCGTTCTGCCAGAGGTTATTATCCCCACCAACAAAAAATTTGTAACCCGCACCATCCCAGTAATTGAAGAGCTAAGGCTGATACTGGCTGCCTATCAACCAACCGATGATATTTACCTGTTTCCTGCTCTTGAAGGCTCTAAAAGCATCAACCTGGAATCGGCATCAGAAATTTTTTCTAATGCCTTACAACAGGCAAATATCATCGGTGCTAGCATCCACAGCTTGAGGCGGACAAGCCTAATACCTAATATTGATGAGTAATGTGGGTATCCCCTTTCGGGTAATCCAAGAAATCAGCAGCCACCGCAACCTTAAACAATTGCAGCGGTATTTAGAGGTAGGGTCTGACTCGCTTTATTTATAGGTATTTGAGGCTCTAAATCAGAAAATATAGGTTTCCTGATGTGGTTTCAATAGTTACAGGCTCTAGGCGGGGAAATACCCCAAATTCTCTCATAGAGCCTTGAACGGATTCAAGTTGCAATCAACCTAAATCCCTATCAGGGATTGAAACATGGCCTCAATCAGGTTGAGAGTGGAGATTTTCACTAATCGGTAGGTGGTTAGATGAATGCTAACCAATTAGCTATTGATCCGCCCTTAAACCTCTCCACTCAAAATCTGTTGAACCGTCAAACTTAGCTGTGGAAACATCGGAGATACGATCGCCTCTCCATCCCGAAATACCCCAACCTCAACATATTGCCCCTCCTCAAGCCGCAAAACCGTCACTACTTGTTCAATTGGATCGATAACCCAATACTCTGCGATGCCCCGCGCTGCGTACTGAGCTCGTTTGCGTTGGCGAAGCCCTCGAAGAGGATCGTAATCCCGATCCCTGCCCACTCTACCCGGACTGACTACCTCCACAACAAACCGAGGAGGCAGCATATCGAAAGTGATAGTTAGCCTGATTGCTGTCAGCGGAATATGTTCAGGTTCCAGAATTATCAAATCGGGGTAGCGGTTGGCCGCATCTCCCGATCGCAAAACGGCAACTTGAACCTCGCAATTATGCGTTTTGATCAGCCTGAGTGGCACTAGCCCGCTGCTAGCAAGATAGAAAAATAGATAGTTAGCAATGAAATTATTAGGTTCAGATTCTGGTGGCAAAGCTATTAACTCCCCATCAATTAACTCATAGCGTTGACCCGTATCATGTGAGTAATTAAGGTACTCGTCACAAGTTAATTTTTTAGATTGAGCTTGTACCATAATATTACATTCCTTGATTTATTCGTTTCTTTCTGCTGGGAGTTTGTTTATATAGAAACGGTTTCAACCGCCGAAGGATATCAATCAAAACTGCTGTGCTAGTTCAGCAGGTGTCCCAGCCTCCATCGACAATCAACCCACAAGTGACATATTAAAAACTATCACAGTTCAAATCCTCTGGAATATTAAAAATGATTTCAGATAAATTTCGACGGGAGTTGCGCGAACAAGCCAAACTCTGGCAAGCAGAAGGACTCATCGATACTTCATTCTACCAACAACTTTCCGAACGCTACCAATTCAACACACTAGAAACCGCCTCCCGCAACCGATTCCTCAGCATTCTGATGAGTCTCGGCGGCATTCTCCTCGGTATAGGAGTCATCACCTTTGTAGCCGCCAACTGGCAAGTTTGGTCGCGCGAAGTGAGAGTTACACTGCTGCTAAGTCTTTTCGTAGCAGTGAATGCAGCAGGTTTCTATCTGTGGCGAATTCCCCCATCCCGAAGCAACAACTCCCCTCCCAATCTGCCCGCAACAAAAGCGCGAAACAAACTCCTAGGTGAAGGATTGTTGCTGTTAGGTGCTCTGATTTTAGGAGCAAATATGGCATTGATGGCGCAAATGTTCCACATTGGCGGTTCTTCCTACGGACTTTTCCTTGCTTGGGGAATCGGCGTGCTCGGAATGGCTTACAGTTTGCGGTTGACTTCCTTGGGCGTTTTGTCCGCACTTTTAATCGGTTTGGGTTATTGGCTGGCGGTGTTAGATTGGTCTTCTAAAGTCGAGTTTTCTTGGCTGGAAGTTTTGGTGCGGCAAATGCCGATCGCAGCCAGTATAATGTTTGTGCCGCTGGCTTATTGGTGTCGATCGCGTGCTATTTTTGCCATAGGTGCGATCGCGATAATTTTTTCCCTACAAGTTTCCATAGTCCAAGGGTTAAATCAAACCTGGGGTACAGCAATTTTTTGTGCTTTACCGCCCGCTTTGCTGTGGGGATACGACGATGCAATCTGGCCGAAGGTACACAGCAGGCTGTTTCAACCTACCGCCCGCAGTTTAACACTGCTGTTTCTCGCCGGTGTGTTTTATGTTCTTTCTTTCTACGGATTGTGGCAAGATTTGCCGAATCCTGCGCCAACTAAGCCGGATTGGGTTTTGCTGGCAAATGTGGCTGTTTTGGGCGGTTTCACGGTGTTTGAATGGCTGCGTTTAGGACGTTTGGAACTGCGGCGGCCGAAACAAAAAGGAGGGGATTTGACCACAGGTGCGATCGGCATTTTAATTCTCGCCAGCGCCTTAATACCGCTTATTCACCTCAATTTTACTCCCCTTCCTCAATTAGCAACTTTTCTGTTCAATGTTTTATCATTTTTGCTCGCTGTCGGCTTAATCCGAGAAGGTTTAGCATTAGGAAACCGCCGGACTTTTTGGGGAGGCATGGTATTAATCACCCTGCAAATTATCAGCAGAGTATTTGAATATAACACAGGATTGTTACTCAAATCTTTTGTATTTGTTTTGTGCGGAATAGGCGTAATTGCTGCGGGTTTGTGGTTCGAGCGCCACTTCGCAAAAATCCCCGATGAATAGAAATTATTCATCTCTCTCTTCTCTCACTCAGCGCCCTCTGCGTTCTCTGTGGTTTAATCATTCCGAAACCACCGTAAACAATATAACCCATACATAACATGAACACAAACAACATTGACTTATTAGTTAACAATCCAGATACAACAAATCTGTTTCAGCTTCCCCCGGAAGCAAAACGCCTTCCCGCGTGGCGGCTGTGGGTTCCTTTACTCTTGCAAATCGGACTAATTGCCGCCGTACCCGCCACCGCAGTTTACACTTTTATTACTGGCAAAACAGTTGTCCTGCAAACAGCACCAGTAGACCCTTACGACTTTTTGCGCGGATATTACCAAGTTTTGAGCTATGATATTTCCGATCGCACAAATCTCCAAAAACTCCCCGGCTGGAAAGATTTACCGGGCGAAGAAATATATTGCCCGCCCGGAGTTGCTTGTCCACAAAATACGCACAGTGTCAAGGCAAAAACCAGTTTTTATGTAATCTTAGAAGCGCCAAAAGCCGCGACTAATCCCGGCCGCCCCCAAGCTTGGAAACCCGTCCGCGTCAGTCTGGAAAATCCCACCAATTTGCCCGCGAATCAAATCGCAATTAAGGGCAAATATAACGGTTGGCAGATGGAATACGGCTTAGAAACTTATTATATGCCAGAGGATGAAAGGGAAAAAGTCAATCAGGAGATTAGCGAAGCTCAAAGGAAGCAGCGACAATCTTTTTTGGTAGAAGTAAAGGTTGACAAAACAGGCCATGCTGTGCCTGTGAGTTTGTGGGTGCGCGATCGTAATTATCGATTTTAGCCAATCAGGGCAAAAGGTCGATCGGCCTTTTGCCCTGGTTTTGAGTATTTTAGCTTAGGGAGGGGGCGGAGGTTGGGCGATACCCTACCGCAACGGGCCAGCAGGCGCGATCGGGATAGCTTCCCTCGCGCAGACCTTTCAATTGCCGACAACCCAGGAGAATCTATTAAGATATTTGACACTCCCCAGCCTAAAGGCGTGGGGATTCTTAATTCATCGACTAACCTTTAAGCGCCATGTCCTCGCGGCAATTCTTAAACTTTTCAACCGTAGGAAATACTACCAATTGACGAGCTTAACTCACAACACTCCAGAGGGTCTGTCTCCAAAAGCGTACTAGGATACTGAGCCTAGAGTTCGGATATGCCCTACCCTACCTAACAAATGAAAAAGTTCTTTGTTTTCTGGTAACGAGGATGTATTAATCCCCTAGCTGTTTTAAGAGTTTTCGCCGCTCTGTGTCCCCAGTTTGTGCCTAAAAGTGTGTCTTAACTGTTTCACGAGGGCAAAGGAGTTTAACCTTGACTTTTGCAGTATACTACAAAAAAACCAGCAATTCCCTGATTTTTTAGAATAGATTTAAGAAATTAAAGCCGTTCTAGAAGAACGGGGTTTTAAACCCAACTTTCCGATAAGACTTGCAAAAATCTTGCCAGTTCAAGGGCGCAAGTCATGACTCTACTGGAGCTTCTCATGTTAGCCGAGCTAATCTCTGCCAGACGAATACTCAAGACCAAACTCCTCGACTTCTTAGGACTTCCCGAAAATTGCCAAGACCAAACAGATCATCTCGTCAACCGAATTGTATCCCTGCTGGAAGAAAATCCAGCCGAACAAGAAAGATTTTGGGAGACATTCAAAAGTGAATTAGCTGTCGATCCCGTTGAATTAGAAACAATACTCAAGTGTTCGCCAGCAGAACGCCAGCAGTGGATTGAACAAGACAAACTCCCTATTTTAGAATACCGCTCTTTCCGCAAATCAGGAATCCATTTAGAATATCCCGTTCACGACAGAAGATTCATCTTAAGTCTAACGCCAACCGATATTAATAATTGGCGCAAAGAACCCAAAGGGCTGATTAAAAATAATCGCGAAATACCCACCCCAATCAATACAGAAAAGCCTGAAGAAAACGAACAATCACGACTAGCTTTTAGTTCCGAATGGGAAAAAATCATTGCCGACTGGAAAGAACAAGGTTCGGCGGAAATTTCAGCAACCTTCCAGCTAGCTTACTGGACTGTTTGGGCGTCGCGCTGGGCCAAAGAAAATCAGCTCAACAGCTTTAAAGCAATTAAATATAAGGAAGTCTACGAAACTCACCAGCAGGAATGGTATCAGCGAAAAAATCAAGCAGTCAAGTTACTAATTGAAATGCCCTACGCCATGCTTTACTTCTACCGTCCGGCGGATTCTGACAAATTATATCTCGAACTGTGCGACGACCACGAGGAAATGATGAAAGATGCCTACTTTTGGGATAAGTGGGATTTTTTCTATCAGAACCGCAAACTTGTAAATAAGTGCCGCGAGTGTGTGTACTGCGAAACCAAAGATTATTACTCGCTTTACTATCTCGAAATAAAAAGCGACAAGTTTCCCGATTTTAGCTTTTCTTTCCACACGCCGTACACGATAGGCAGAAAATTTTTGCCACATCCAGAAACGCTGCCTTATGTAGACCACGTAGAACAGGACGGCATTTTTCGCTTTGGCCGCCCGCTGCTGGAACAAGAGAAAGCTATTCACACCGAAAAGGATGTATTGCTCAAGTTTGAGGCAGCTTTGGCAGAAGCGAAAAAGTTTGTTTAGTCAGTAGTCAGTAGTCAGTAGTCAGTAGTCAGTAGTCATTAGTCAGTAGTCAGTAGTCAGTAGTAGACTTATTGCACATTTTTTGATTGATAGGGAAACCAATGATATCAAATCTGTTAGCAGCGGAATTATTCAGATATCTATTCTCTTTATCTGCGTGAATCTGCGTCAATCCATTGTCATCTGCGGTTAATTTTTCTTTTTTTAACCGCAGATACAGGCAGATAAACACAGATTAACGCAGATAAATTAGATCGATTCCGGTTGCGCCCTCGGTGATTGTTGACGGTTGACTGGATTTGATGCCCGACGATGCTACCAGATTTGATAGGACTTTTGAACTTGGATTACTTGAATGCAGCAGCCAGCATAAAGTTTGGGTTGTGGAGTTACTTCGGAATTGTACGATCGCCATCCCCCCTCTATCAACAAACTCCCCAAGTCAGTTTCAGTCTCAAACAACCACAAAAATACAGCCAACCCTGGCCAAAATACCGGATTTGTATGCCGATGAATATCTACCAAAATGAATAGACCACCGGGCTTAAGCACGCGGTATACTTCCTGAAAGATTTGTCGCAATTGCGCCCGTTGCATTTCGTGCATCGCAACGCTGCTGCGTACTCCTGTCAAACTGACAGTCGGCAAAAGCTTCTAAATAATTATTGGCTGATGGTACATTTTTCGTTGACTGTAGTCACCCAAACGAGGATTGCCGCCTACGCTAAAAGCAGCCAGACGCGCGATCGCAATCCTAGAGACACTGATACCGATAACTTAAATCTCTAAAAATTGTTGCTATAGTCAAAATTATGTATACCTTGCTATCGACTTAAGATATTATTAAATTATATGATAAAGATAAGTAACAGAACTGAGACGATGGGAGAGCTGTAACCGCTATGGGTCGTGTGGGAGTATTGCTATTAAACTTGGGCGGGCCAGATCAAATCGAGGATGTCCGTCCTTTCCTGTTCAACTTGTTTGCTGACCCGGAAATCATTCGCATTCCGTTTCCGTGGATGCAAAAACCGCTCGCCTGGTTGATTTCGACCCTGCGCTTTCAAAAATCCCAGGAAAACTACCGCCAAATCGGGGGCGGCTCTCCTTTGCGGCGAATTACCGAGGAACAAGCCCTAGCCCTGCAAGAACTCTTGCAAGAAAAGGGACAAGATGCTCGAGTATACGTGGGGATGCGCTACTGGCATCCTTTTACCGAAGAGGCACTCGCCAAAATTAAGCGCGATCGCATCGAACATTTGACAATCTTGCCGCTGTATCCTCAATTTTCCATCAGCACCAGCGGTTCTAGCTTCCGGCAGCTAGAAGAAATGTGGGGCAAAGATCCTGCCCTCAAGGATATAGAATATACCGCTATTCCTTCTTGGTATCAGCGGCCTGGTTACATTCAGGCAATGTCGGAATTGATAGCCCAACAACTAGACCACAATCCGAATCCCGATCGAGTTCACATCTTTTTCAGCGCCCACGGCGTCCCCCTCAGCTACGTAGAAGAGGCTGGAGACCCCTATCAGCGCGAGATTGAAGATTGCACTCGTCTGATTATGGAACATTTGGATCGATCGAACGAACACACTCTAGCTTATCAAAGTCGGGTTGGCCCGGTGGAATGGCTCAAGCCTTACACCGAAGACGCCATTACCGAATTGGCAGAAAATGGAGTCCAAGATTTGTTGGTAGTTCCGATTAGTTTCGTTTCCGAACACATCGAGACTCTTCAAGAAATTGACATGGAGTATCGAGAATTAGCAGAAGAATCGGGGATTAAAAATTTCTACCGAGTGCCCGCACTGAATACTCATCCGGTGTTTATTGAAGCCTTGGCTGATTTAGTCATCGAGTCGATCGAATCTCCCAGCGTTAAATTCTCCGATGTTATACGCCCTTCCAAAAAAGTGAAAATGTACCCTCAAGAGCAGTGGGAGTGGGGCTTGACCACGGGGGCGGAAGTCTGGAACGGTCGTGTGGCGATGATTGGTTTTGTGGCACTATTGCTAGAGTTAATTACGGGTCAGGGCCCGCTACACTCGATCGGATTGCTTTAAATTGACAGTTGACAGTTGACAGTTGACAGTTGACTGTTGACTGTTCACTGTTGTTAAAAAGGACTAATGATATAAAATCCGTTGGTATCGGAATTATTCATCTCTCTCTTCTCTTCCTCTGCGCCCTCTGCGCCCTCTGCGGTTAAATCATTCCGAAACAACCGTAAACGATATGACTAATCACCAATAACTAATCAGCAATAACTAATCACTAACTAATCAGGATCGCGCTTGCGGCGGCGGGGATTTCCCCTGTCGCCCGGTATTCCCTGACTTCGGTACCATCGATACCACTCTTTAGAACTGCGAATTGCCAGCCACAACAGCATCATCGCAACTAACCCTCCCTGCCGCGGGGCGTCAAAGGCAAACAAAACCAAGGAAATGCACAGAACATCTTGGAGGAAAATCACCCAAATCGGCAAACCCTGCAGCCGATAAAACCATCCTGCTTGTACCAGTTGCAGCACTAAAGCCAACAAACCTCCGACAATACCAATTATCCACAGCATCCAAGGGTGAGCAATAATTTCCTCGATCGAACTTACCTGAGCGATCGCAATTCCCATAATTGCTCCTACAATGGGGCTGAAAATAATTTGCACAATTTGCAGTACCCGCTGTCCTACAAAGGTTTTAGAAGCAAATAACTCTAACAGCGACCAACTCACCAAGATGGTGATAGCCACTTGGGGGGGAACCCCCGACAATAGAGGTATTTCCGACCAAAGTTTGTCAATCCGCAACAAACCAATTAACAGCAGGGGCAGGGCAATTCTCATACCCCCTGCCGCAGACGCAGAGAGTGCGGCTAGGAGTCCAACCATAATAATAATTCAGTTTCTAACGTCAGCTAAAGCCTCGATCTATTTCAGAATTTAATTCCCCTGATGGCTGCCAGTGATTTGAGCGATCGAACTCAAATTGCAGCTTGAGCTTAAATATCACCCTCTATTGTAAGTGTATCTGCTTAATCGCTGCTTGGCACTGCGATATTGTCGATCGACACAAGGTAGTTGACTGTTGCCAGAAGAAAGGAGGCAGCATTCAACCAGGATTGTGATTAAATTAAAATGTATAGGAAAACCAGTAGCTCAGCCGAGATACTTAAAATTAAGATGTCAGCTATTCTTCCTTCTTCCCTCTGACTTCAAAATCTGACGGGTACTAAATAATTAATCTGTGTATCCGTGTCAAAATCCGTGTCGTGCTTTCCTTATTCCCTCGAACCTCTTCCTTAGTCTTATTATGTCTGAATCATTATTTGCCGATGCCAGCCGCCGATTAGAACGAGCCTTAAAATATGTGTCCCTTTCCGAGGATACGATCGAACGGCTGAAACACCCCAAATCCAGTTTAATTGTATCGATACCCGTGCGGATGGACGACGGTTCCCTGCGAATTTTCCAAGGTTATCGGGTGCGCTACGACAATACCAGAGGCCCGTCTAAAGGAGGAGTGCGCTATCATCCGGGAGTATCCCTTGATGAAGTGCAATCCTTAGCATTTTGGATGACGTTTAAATGTGCAGTTTTGAACTTGCCCTTTGGAGGAGCCAAGGGCGGAATTACTCTCAATCCCAAGGAATTGTCCAAACTGGAATTGGAACGGTTGAGCCGGGGCTATGTCGATGCGATCGCAGATTTCATCGGCCCCGATGTCGATATTCCGGCGCCGGATGTCTACACCAATCCCATGATTATGGGTTGGATGATGGATCAGTACAATATTATTAAGCGGCAGCTTTCTCCAGCGGTGGTGACTGGTAAACCAGTGACAATTGGTGGCAGTTTGGGCAGAGATACCGCAACAGCAATGGGTGCTTTTTTTGTAGTACAAACTCTTCTACCCAAATTTGAGCTAAATCCTCGAGATACAACTGTAGCAGTACAAGGTTTTGGTAATGCAGGTGCTGAAATAGCTGAACTGCTCTGGAAAGCAGGTTACAAAGTTGTTGCTGTCAGCGATTCCCAAGGGGGAATTTATGCTAAACAAGGGCTGGATATCCCCAGTATTCGAGGCTTTAAAAACTCTAACAAAGGTATCAAAGCTCTTTACTGTGAAGGTTCGGTTTGCAATATTATCGAACACGAAATATTGACAAATGAGCAACTTTTAGCATTAGATGTAGACGTGCTGGTTCCAGCAGCTTTGGAGAATCAAATCACTGAAGCGAATGTTAATGATGTTAAGGCTAAGTTTATTTTTGAAGTAGCTAACGGGCCGATTGATTCTGCTGCTGATTTGATTTTAGAAAAGCGGGGAATTCACGTAATTCCTGATATTTTAGTCAATGCCGGAGGCGTAACGGTTAGTTATTTCGAGTGGGTGCAAAACCGCAGCGGGCTTTATTGGACGCTGGAGGAAGTCAATCAGCGGTTGAAGCATAAAATGGTCGAAGAAACTGAGGCAATTTGGAAAAAATCTCAGGAATTGTCAGTTTCCATGAGAACTGCGGCTTACGTGTACGGGTTAAATCGACTCGGAGAAGCGATGAATGCTAAGGGAACGCGGGATTATTATGTGAATGGTTGAGAAAAGTGCGGTAAGATTGTGCGATCGTACAATCTTACCGCAGTTATTCGAGAAGAGTGCAGTCTACGAACCGACTTGGCAAAACTTGGCTTTGAATTGGGGAATTTTAGGATTGCACGCAGCAGTTTATTTAAGCGTAACTTTGCTGCTGCAAAAGAGAAAAGATATTATTAAATAAGTAGGTCATCTAGCTACGGAGATTACGCGAAAACCAGAGCCACGCGAAAACCTATGAGCTGGAAGCGATGGCCCACACAAACCCTGACACGATAGGCACTGCGGCAAGTAAGCGCAGTATCGAACCAGGAACCGCCACGCAGGACTCGAACATCCCTTCTGCCAGTTTCCCAGGAACTTCCGTCAGTTGGTGCACCGTTCCAGTCTTCGTGCCACGTATCGCTGCACCACTCCAAAACATTGCCGTGCATATCGCACAGTCCAAAAGCATTGGGGGGAAAACTCCCGACATCGGTTGTTTGTTCACGGGAAAGTCCTGTGGGGGCGTTTGCGTAGCGCCCGTATCCCTTATAGTTGACTAATTCCGGGGTAATGGTTTCCCCAAAATGAAATGGGGTTGTTGTACCCGCACGACAGGCGTATTCCCATTCTGCTTCACTCAATAGGCGATATTTTTTCCCGGTTTGTAGCGAGAGTTTGCCACAGAATTCTACGGCATCATCCCACGATACATTTTCTACAGGACGTTTTTCACCTTGGAAACGGGATGGGTGGTTTCCCATCACTGCTTGCCACTGTGCTTGGGTGATGGGGTATTTGCCTGCATAAAAAGTGGGTACTGTGACTTGATGCTGGTGACTTTGCTGATAATTTACTCCCTCTTCGTCGTTGGGGCAACCCATCATAAATGTGCCGCCGGAAATGTAAACCATTTCTAGTACAATTGAGTTACCTAAGTCTTCAGGAAAAAAGTGAGCAAATGACTTAGTGCGGCTATTTTCTCTCCCATACGAATCTACTGTGATGACATCAAATTCAAATGTGGGGAGATAGTCTTGGAACTGCGGTTTTATCTTTAAGTCATCCCTATCTTTCAGCAGTGCATAGGCAGCTAATTTTAGCTGCAGTGAGTTATCCCGCAATGCTTGAATTCTTATCAAATCTAACCCAGCTTCTCCATATTTCAGCGCTTCAGAGAGTGCGGCGATTCTAACTTCGACAGCGGGCGAAGCTAAGCGGCTTTTAACGCCTGGGATGCCTCCGAGTACCGCAGCATTGACAGGAATTGAACTTTGACCGCCGAGGACGGCATCGTATTCTCTAGGTTCATTTTGGTGGTTTGACATGATTGAAACCAGGGACTTTTGCTAGTTTATCCGGCTGCAATGGAGGCATCGCCAGCAACTCATCAACTGAGAAAGGTTGGGGTTGAGGAATGGCAGCTTCAGCGTCCATGAGTTCTTTTATTTTATCAAAAATAAAAACAGCTTCTGTTTCTGAGTCAGTTAGTTTTTCGTAAAAATCAGGTATAGAGAACCAATGCTCAAAAGCAATCTCTAACAAACCGTTAGTTGCTAATTGCACTTGCCAGTACCGAGAATATCTGGCATCCACTATCTCAAATAACGGGGCCCGATTGTGTATGGGATAATAAGTATACCGCTCGTCGCAAATATAGTACGGTAAATTCCCTTGCCATTCAGAGATAGCATAGACAATATACTCTTTACCTACTATCAGTTTAAATTCAGTTTCTTTGGTGATGTCTAACGGTGGATTTAGGTAATTTTCCGGTAGATAAGACCCTTTGGTGGCAATGCAGCGAATCTTCATATTCTCAAAAACAGGCTAGTTTTAATTGTACGATCGGGCTTTTATATCATTTCCGTTTAATTCAGAATTGTATCTGATGAAGTTCTTTAGATACCGTAGGGTGCGTCGCTGTCTATAATCTGCGGATCTGCTTGAAAATCTCGTAGCGACGCACCATACAAATATTTAATTTACCAAATCCTCTAAGGAAAGGTTCAAGAGGTCGCACAATGCTTTCGTCTGTTCGAGATAGAGTTTTGGAATATGTCGGCCTGCTTCCCAATTTTTCACAGTGGTTACACTCACGCCCAATTCATCAGCAACTTGCTGCTGCGTCAAAGAAAGCGATTGGCGTCGCTGTTTGAGTTTTTCCCCCACACTACTCATTCACTGCACCGATTTCAGAATTCCTATGGTTAAGGAGACAAATTAATTATGCCTGATACGGAACGACTTGATCGTTGGGTGGGGGCGGGTTTACGAGATTATTGATTTTAGGCAATTATGGTTGGTGAACCCGCCCCTACGATTTTTGTTAACTTGAAATTATACTAAATCCGGGTAACATACCCCCTTTATTGTATGGTAGGGTGCGTCGCTCGATAATACTTGCCATTCGCGAGAATTGTCGGTGGCGACGCACCCTACGCCTGAGAGATGATAAAAGGGTTTTCACGCCCCGGATTGGGTATTAAACATAAAAAAATCCCCCAAACGGGGGATTTCTTTCAACGCTATTACATAGCCTTAGTCTCCGGCATCAAACACTTATCTGAATCGCAGCCCGCCGGCCCCGAATCCATCATTTCACCTAAGTCATAACGACTTAGTGCCGCATGAAAAACATCTATTTGGCGACGCGCTAAAGTCTCTTCCACCATCTTGGTGTAAGTTTCCTTGCTTATCGGTTCAAACGGTAGACGCGGGAAAGTTTCAAGAGCATCAAACCGAGCTAAAAGCGCTGCGGAAATGTAGCCTTCATCATCGCGAATCGCTTCATAAATCCGAGTGCCCAAACTTTCCACTTCATTTTCGCGCAGTTCAATCGTGGCCGAAGTGTTATGTCTGACATAGAACTTTTGCACTTGCATATAAAAGTCCATTTGTGCCGCCGCTGAGAACTTGTTAATGTCAATTTCATCAGCACCGGGCAAGTCAGCCCAACTTACCGCAACAGGTATTTCTACCAGCCATTCTGTACAGCGTTCATCGAAGGGATTGTTCAGCAAATTGCCGTTTTCATCCTTGTCAGATTGAGACGGAATTACGTTGTATCCGTAGTCGATGCAAGCGAGGGCTACGGGGTCGTTTTTGCCGAAAGTGATCCGGCGAATGAAACGCTGGGCTTTCGGCGGATGCCAGCCGGGGGAAGCACCTGTCAGCAGAGATTTAGTACCCGATGGTTGAACCGTTGTGCAGCGATTTGGGCGTTTTAAGGAATGGCGATCGCAATAATCCCATACTACCCGATCGACAATCTCGCGCCAACCACTCAAATACTCTTCTTCCCGGTGTTTAAAAGCGATTCCTTGCGGAGTTTGCGGGCGGCCTTCCACCCACCAGCGCAGCCACTCAACGCCAAAAGCATGAACGAAGAAATCGAACAATCCCGTGAAAGATACGCCGACAATCGGGTCTAGTTCGCGGCTGTATTGATAGCGGGGTTCCAGAAATTTGTGATTGAGAAGTACCGCGACAGATAGAGCCGCCGCCTTGAAAGCTTCCTCCTGTTCTTTGAAATTGTAAGGGTCAAGTTGATTGAGGTGGATCTCAGAAAGATTACAGTTTCCAGCTAGGGTATTGCCGAAAACTCCCTTATGAAACTCTGGTTCGTTGAAGCAGTAAGTATCGTGCAATCCTGGTAATTCTTCGACACTTCTGACCACTTGCCATTTACCTTTGTGTTTAGCATTCGTCCCTTTGCTCACATCTAACCGCTGACAAGGAATTTCACCACAGTCAGTAATTTGCAAGTAATACAAATCCCGACTTCGGACACCGTAATTAGTAATTGACCCTTGATGAGCGCAAAGATTTAGCGACGAACGAATACCACATTTGGTCAAAAGTAACTGAACTCTGAAAGCGCGATCGCGGTCAGAAATATAAATTCTGATACCATTACTGTGGGTATTCGAGCCGTCAGTATCGGCTAATCCAGCAATAAAATGTAAAATTGCTTGCCGATTCCAGCTCGCAATTACATTTAGTGCTTCTGGGTTAACTTTCAAACTTTTCAGCAACTCTCCAGAAAAGCTCAAGTTAGTTACATCGGTAAAAGCAGGTAAATAGTCATAGCTTCTTTCAGGAGACTTATTTCCTGCTACTGATAATGCCATTTTGTGTTCGTAAAGTCGAACTTTCGCATTGTCATTTTTGTCTGTAGTCCCATCTCCTACAGCCACCCCCAAAGTGTAAGCATAACTTGAATCGATATTCAAGCCATCTTCATACTGAATTGTAAAAGGTTCAGTATGAATGCTATACCGACTTGTATCCATCAAGTCTTTGGTTTGAACTTCTCTGTAAACTTTACCAAAGCGATCCTTGACAAAAAAGCGATGATATTCTGTGGCATCCAGATAAGTACCATCACCAAACTTTACACGATAAAGTTTGCGTCGCCCGCCACAATTATCACTCGCTGTCTTAAATGGTGTGACGCAGCTCCATCTTTTACCATTCCAAATTTCGATTTCAGTTCCAACAACGTCCTTTATTTTATGCAGTCCGTCTCTAGTAATTAGCAGAGTGTCGCCACTGACACAATGAAAATTAGAGCCGATGATTTCACCACACGGGTTTAAGCCCACACGGGCTAACCGATGCTCTAACTCGCCAGCAGTCATATTAGGATAGCGTTCCTGCAACCACTCTTTAGCTTTTCCTTCGTCATAAGCTTTCAAAAACTCAAGTTTAAGACTCGGTGTTGAAAGTAAATCAACGTTAGATCGAGCTACAGCTTCCCCGGCCCATTGAATCGCACCTTCGCCGCTATAATACTGTTTGCGGACAGCATCAATACATTCTTCTAGTGTAGGTTTGGTATGGAAAACTCGCGTATGGTTTGCCATCCGAAGGGCATCGCGTTCTGGATCTATTCTCCAGTTGCCGCTTTCATCTTGTTGCCACAAATTATTTTTAGCATTTGCCCCCAGTTCGTCATCAAAAGAAAACTGACGCATTCCGGCCGATCTTCTAATATTTCCAGCGACGATCGTGACCGCAGCTTCATCAATCAACACGCAGCATTCAACTGAATTTAACTGCCGCCCTAAAGCTTTATTCAAAATTGCGGCGCAGCGCTGATAAAGGTCTGGTAATTTCACCGGATTTGCTACTCCGCCAAAACCTTTTAAAGGTTCTCCCACCGGGCGAACGTCGCTCAAATCGATGAATACTTGAACTTCTCCTGCAAATCTTTCATCTGTGGATAATTCCAGCAAAGTTTGATAGGAGTTTACCCAACCTTGGCGAGAATCTCCGACATAAATAGTTGCGGTTTTTTCTGCTATTTTTACTTCTGTTTCTTGACGGCGCGACTGGGCGGGTGTAGAGCCGATTTCGCCTTGCATGGTTAGGGTTAAACGGTTGCGAATCGGCGGCAGTTGGTTGATATATTTGGGTTCCAAGACTGCCCCGGTGCCGCAGCCCATCATTGCCAAATCCATTAACAAACCAAAGGAACGCCAGTCGAGAATATTTGTTGAGGAGCAATTATATGCGCCGGAAAAATTCTCTGGTTGCTCGATCCATTTGCTGCCGCCTACCCACAGCCAGCGGCCTGAAGCGAGGGTTTTGAGCTCGTTTTGCATCCGGTGCAGCAGTTGTGTTTCTTCGGGAGTGAGGTTTCCCAGCTTTTGCAGCCCCTTGACTGTTCGATCGCACACTTCGGCCCAAGTCTCCCTTCCCGTCTCGGTACGGCGGCTGTACGTCCTGAAAAATACTGGATTGGCTGCGGGTGCTGTTTCGGGGAAATCGGACAGGTTGCGTTTGTCGCTGGCACTCGATCGCTCTAATTCTCGAACCATAGGTTGTGTACTGACGTGTCGGAATATATCAAACTACGAATATACAACAGGATTCAGATTTAGGGTAAAAGGTTAATATATTTGACAATTTGCACTAGATATGGGGCACAGAACTGTACAAGCTCGATCGGGCGATCGGCTCAAAACTTGACAAAAAAACCCGATTTCTTCCAGAAACCGGGTGAAGCGCAAATCTTGTCAATTGTCAATTATTTGTCAATAAAAACTCAATATTGGGTAACAGCGGGTCTTGAACAACCCCCACACCGTTAAAGCCCCAACGTTCGAGTAGCTTTTTTACCTGAGAACCGGAAATCGATTCTACTCCGAATCGATCGGCAACATCAGCAGCGTGGGCATTGAGATAGCTCAAAGCGTCATAGTCTTCGCGAAACATCAGCAGGTAACTCACTGCCGCATCTGGATTGGGATTCGCGGACAGATATTTGCCGTCACTGCGGGAACGTAGCAAGTAAAAAACTTGAGATAACATCTTATCTTGTTTGTCAAAATAATAGATTAACTCAAATTGGGCATTGGGAATCGGGAATCGGGAATTGGGAATTGGTAACTTAAAAAAGTTTAATTATTTTTCTTCCTTCTTCCTTCTTCCTTCTTCCTTCTTCCTTCTTCCTTCTTCCTTCCCCTATTTAAATCAAAGTCAGTGCTAAGCCTTTAATTCCTCGCCCGTCGCCAATTTGACCGACAATCGAAGCTTGACCGGTCGTCAAATTGATATTGTACAGGCTGGAAACTCCGCCAACCTCGATCGCAGCCAAAGCCGTCTCGTTACCGCCAACACTCCTGATATCAAAGCCGAGAACGGTACCAGCATCAATTCCCAAAGATCCGATCGTATTCAACACCCCATTATTCGGCGGATCTTGCCGCACCAAAACATCTAAATTGGTGTCAATTGCAAATAGTGTCGTCGAATTTGCCCCTGCAAAGTTATTCACATACGCAGCCCCGCCAGCCGCGCCGGGATTGCCAAAATTGCGATCGCCCCCAGCATAAGCCAAATTCCCGTCGAGTTGAACTCCCCCCGTCAGCGTGTCAAAATCGACAATTGCCCCCGTATCCGGGTTGAGGCGGGCGTTTTGACCGGCTTGATTGACAAACCGAATTCGATCGACTGTCGGATTGAAATCAAAACCCGCAGCCCCCGGAGTTAGGGGAACAGCAAACTGCCCGCTACCGACGGCACTTGCTTGCCCAGTAACTGGATTAATCGCGTACAAGCGATTGCTAGAACCCACACCGTATAGCACACCGTTAGCGGGGCGAAAATCAATTCCCAGCAAACTTTCTCCCGGCTGCAACCCTGTAACTGCCACGTCACTGAGAATTGCCCGCGGTGCCGCTTCGTTAAAACCGACAATTGTTTCGGCGCCATTTCTGACAGTTAAGGCGTAAGCTGTAGGCAAAGGCAAAGCCAAACCGTTAATCTGTCTTCCGTCGGCAATTTGACCGACAAAGGAAGCTTGACCGCTACTTAAATTGATATTGTACAAGCCGGAAATGCCACCGACTTCCAGCGCCGCCACTGCCACCTCGCGGCCGCCAATACTCCTGATATCAAAGCCGAGAACGCTAGTAGCATCAACTCCCAAAGATCCGATCGTATTCAACCCTCCATTATTCGGCGGATCTTGTCGCACCAAAACATCCAAATCGCTGTCAATTACAAACAGGGTTGTCGAAGTTCCCCCGGCAAAGTTGTTCACATACGCAGCCCCAGCAGCCGCCGGATTTGACCCAAAATTGCGATCGCCCGCAACATAAGCCAAATTCCCGTCGAGTTGAATTCCCCCCGCCAGCGTGTCAGAATCGACAACTGCCCCGTTATCCGGGTTGAGGCGGGCGTTTTGATCGGCTTGATTGACAAACCGAATTCGATCGACTGTCGGATTGAAATCAAAACCCGCAGCCCCCGGAGTTAGGGGAACAGCAAACTGCCCGTTACCGACTGGACTTGCTTCCCCAGTCATCGGATTGAGAGTATACAAGCGATTGCTAGAACCCACACCGTAAAGCACACCGTTAGCCGGCCGATAATCAATTCCCAGTAAACTTTCTCCCGCTGGCAATCCAGTCACGGGCAAATCTGAGAGCACACTTCCGGGATTGGAAAGACTAAAACCGACAATCCGATTAGCAGGAGTTAAAGCATAAGCCGTTGTCCGCGCTGGAGGCGGGGGGTTGGGAACAACGCTGCCAATATTATTAGTGAAACTTGCCTGGTTAATCGCACTTTGCCTCACCCCTCTGAGAGTAGCGAGAAATTCTCCTGTTACGCGGTCTTGAATAACTGTATCGTTTCCAGCTTCCAGAATATTTAAGTCGTTAAAACTGAGACCTTCCCCCAAACCGATTAAATCTGTACCTGGTACAAAATCGGCGATCGCGTCTGCATTTGCCAAACTAACACCGCCGCTGGTACGACCAGGATCTGCCTCCGCGTAGCGCCTCAAAACAAATAAGTCAGCCCCGTCTCCGCCTATCAGGATATCAGTATCTCGATCGCCCGACAAAACATCATTACCGGAGTTGCCCGATATGGAATCGCTGCCTTTTCCGCCCACTAAAAAATCGTTACCTTCTCCGCCGTTAACAGTGTCGTTCTCTAAATCTCCAAAGAGCGAATCTTGACCTAAATTGCCCTCAATTAAATCGCTTTGTTTTCCTCCATAAATGCTGTCATTACCAGAGTTTCCGGCAATGGTGTCATTGCCCATCAAACCAAATATCAGGTCATCTTCGGGAGTTCCTGCTAGCAAGTTTGCTTGTGCGGTATCTCTAATTTCGGCCATTTTCTAATCACCCTCTAAATTTGATACTTCTGTTGCCTAACGGCGGTGGTATTCTCAGTCAAAATATCACAAATTCGCACTTTTAGGATAGTTTTTCTTATTTTTGGCTGTAGGGATGGGTTGGAATAAAAGTATTACACCCAGCCAAAATGATATATAAAGCCGCCCCCCGATTCCAATAAACCCACTCCTAAATACAGATCGCTTAGCCGTATTTTATAGTTGGGTGTGTAGCCAAGGGCGATCGCAGCTCAACTGCAAACAGGCAAGCTGAAATGGGTAGCGGTGCGAACCTATGAAATTTTGTACTGCGTTCATTAGTAATATACGCTGACTCTATAATTTTGGATCTGTACAGTCAGAATTTTTTTTCAACTTTAATATTAAAGCCTGGGAACATGGGCTTTGTGTGTTTAGCCGCGACAACCATCGCTCAATATAAAGTGGATTATAAATGCGGAATAGGCATAACAAGTTAGTTGAACAGTCGTTTTCAGACGACTTAAGCTTTCAGGCAGGGGTTTAAATCCCTGCCTGAATCGGAGTTTCACGTTTGATCCCTTCCCCTGCTTTTTCAAGCTTTCAGCAGTGCTTTAGAAGCTGATTGCCCTGCGAGTCTCAGTTGCGATCGCAATTTGAGATTCAACAACACCAAGACACTCCACTGACTGAGTATCGAAAACAAAATGGTATTTCCTGATGCTACGAGAGACGAGGTAGACCAAAAGCTAGCAAAGGTTGAAGACAACCAGAAAATAGGAGCTTTTTCTGGGGTGAGCAACAGCATAGATAAAATCAGAGGCGGCAACAAGATAGCGCTACCGACAGTGCCGGCGGCCCAAATTTCCTGATTTCTGGTTTTTGTAAATAGGAATAGTTGGGTGATGGCTGCGTAAATTAGGATGAGATTAAGGCAGCAAATTACGCCCCCAAATTCTTGTGTCTCAATTTTTTGAAACAGCGTCAAAGGTGTTAAAATTATCACTGAGCTGATGAGATTAATCGCGATCGCAACTCCAGCCGGACTTTTTTCGCTCCAAATTAAATCGAGTAGCGGGTAGCGTCGCCACAACTTCTGACTGCTGGGAACGATTTGTTGCCTATACCTTGCCCAATCGTACAAAGATTGTCTGTCAGATGTTAAAGCTGCAATTAAAGTTAAGAACATCAGCAAATTCACGACAAGTAAACCGCTGCTATTACCGTAGGATGCGAGACTTGATTGGAGTCCAAACCCTAAAATTATTAGCTGACAGCAGATAACTACCAAATAACTTTGTCGCTTGCTCAAAACTGTAGCAGTGGGATTTGGAAAGCGGCGCTGCCATCCCTGCCAAATCCAATAGGTTCCTGTACCACAAACCAAGAGAGACAAACCAAGAACACTCGCAATATTTGTACCCACTGGCGAGTAAAACCATTGCAACTTGTCTAAGTCTGCTGCTAACCAATGGAAAGCATGATTGTTATTAACACCCACTCCAAAAAGCAGAGATCTCAGGATAGGAATGGGAGACCAAAATGTTAGCAAATCCCAAGCAGTTCGCGTTAACTGGATCGCAGACATCCCAAACACAACAAAAACTGTAGCGCTAGCCAACCAAGGTTGAAATCCTCCCAACCAACTGGTTGTCAATCCAAACAGCATCGCAGCGCTGTAAAATAAAGCACAGCTAGCTGTAACCGCTGTGTAGAAACATAAAATTTCATTCAGGGGTATTTGAGCGGCTAATCCAGCGTACAAGTGCAGCGGTACTGCCAGAATTGCTGCTAGATACAGTAAAATTGGGACGCCCAGAATTTTGCCTAGAAAAATTGTTTTGGCAGACTGGGGACTGAGGCGAATAAAGTTGAGCGTGCCACGGCGTTCCTCCTTGTCTAAGTCACTGACAAGTAGATAAGTCCCTGCTACTAATAAAGCTAAGACGCTAAATATGCTCAGCCAAACGAATATCTCTAGCCACCACTCCCGCCAGTTAATGACAAAGTTGCTGAAGGCATCTCTGACGCAGATTTTTTCATAGGAATTGGCCGCCTCATCTAAAGTGCAAAATCTGTGATATATGGGATTAGTGTACTCCCCATTAGCAGGGGGAACGGGTATCTGGGCTCTGAAATACATGAACAGCAGCAGTTGACCGCTTAGGGAAAGGGCAGAGGCTAGCGCCATATTGCCAATCTTCAAGCGGCCTTTGATTTCTCGAAATAACTGGGGATTCCAGTTGCCTATTTTGTCTAGTAAGTTGAGTGTCATGGTTGATTAGTTATTGGTGATTTGATTTGTAATTCTCTCTCTTATCTTCCTCTGTGTCCTCTGTGTTCTCTGCGGTTAAATAATTCCGATCCCACCGTAAAGAATATAACTCAGTTATAACTCACTGTTGAATTATTCTCAAGAAGAACGGGCAAGATGCCCGTTCCACAAAGAATAAATGTGATTGTGGGAATAAGCAAATTAGGATGCTTGCTGGTGTCCCATTTTGAGGAAGATGGTTTCTAAGTCTTCTTGAGTGCAGTGGAATTGGGTTAGGGGAATGTTGGCGGCGACGAGTTCGCGTAATAAATTTGCTGCATCTTCCGGGCTTCCTGAAAAATCAACGCACACCTGTTGAGTTTCCGGGATTATTGCCCAATTTTCCACCCAAGGAAAGTTTTTTAATGCCGATGTTAGCGCTTCTAATTTATTTCCTAAAACCGACATGAAAATTTGCTGGCGGCTGAGGCGTTTGTAAAGTTCTTGTAACGGTGCGCTTTCGACCAGATATCCGAGTTCCATGATGCCTACCCAGGTACAAAGTTCGGCTAAGTCGCTGAGAACATGAGATGATATGACTACGGTCATGCCGACTTCTTGCAAAACTTTGATAATTTCGCGGAACTGCATTCGGGCGATCGGATCTAAGCCAGAAACGGGTTCGTCTAACAACAACAATAGCGGTTCGTGGATAATAGTTCTCCCCAAACTCAGGCGCTGTTTCATCCCCCGCGACAGAGTGGAAATTAAGCTGTTGCGCTTGTTGGTTAGTTGCACGAGTTCTAACACGGAGTTGATTCGCTCTCGGCGGCGCGGTTGCTGGAGGTTGTAGATTCGGGCAAAATAGTCTAAATAATCCCAAACAGTCAAGTCGTCGTAGAGGGGAAAGTCATCGGGAAGAAAGCCGATGCGCTGTTTGAGAATCGGGTGCGATCGATCGCGCAATAACCTATCGCCGTTGATGTAAATTTCCCCTATAGTCGGTTCCTCAGCCGCCGCCAACATTCGCAGCAAAGTAGTTTTGCCGGCACCGTTGGGGCCGATCAGTCCGCATACTTCGCCTGCTGCTACTTGCAAATCGATGTCATTGACGGCTATATGGCGATCGAATTGTTTCGTCAGCCCGCGAGTTTCTATTGCTAGTTGTTTTGCCATGTTTGGAGGGTGAATGAAGTTTTATCTGTGCATTTCTGGGAATAATAGGAGTTATATCGAGTCCGATTGATTTGAGGGGATTATTCCTGGGGGAGGGCGGGTTTATTTAACCTGTCTGCAAACGTTTAAGCCTACTGGCGAACCCGCCCCTAAAGCTAATGGAGAATGCTGCAATATCTCAGATAGATCCGATCCGTTATTACAAACGCCATGTCTTGTAGGGGCAGGTTCACCGACAATAATTGCCGAAAACCGACAATCTCATAAACCTGCCCCCACTCGACAACAAATCGCTAATCTACCGCACAGGATATTACGCATCAACACCAAAGAAACCGGGTTTTTGTCGCTTTTGGGTGCTATAACTAAGTATTCCCAAAAAAAAACGTTTCCGATCGCCCGTGCGTAAATTGCCCCAATCGGGGTAGGCACGGGGACACTACGCCTACAAATGTTCATGAATGATTGAGAGTTGTTATAGATTAAGTCTGCACGGAAAATTCCTCTGGATCTATATCCCAATTTACCCAGCGAATTGCCTCCCTGGCTGATGTCAGGTTAGGTGGAACTCTTAAAGCGTGAATGAATCCCGTACTCGGACAAGTCATTTTTAACAAACAAATCGGCTCGACATCGGCATTATCTATTTGTAATAGTGCATATTCCTGCCAACTATCTATTTGTTTTGCTTGCAACTCTTGACAAATTCGATCGTAACCAATTCCTTGAATTAACACTCGCCGAAGTTCGGCATTCTCTTCTGCTAAAAGCCATTGAGATTGCCATTGATTGGGGTGAAGTTTGCCGTAATTTTCAGGCAATCTGACACCGTGATAATAGTAAAAATTCCATCCGTCCGCAAACTCGATCGCAGGTAATCCTTCCGCGTGCAAGCGGTTTTGACTGTCAAAGCGCAGGTGGCGGGGGCGATCGCACACCGCGCAAAACTTTTCAAAGGGAAATATCCAACCGCAATGCTCGAAAAGCAGCTTTTGGGAGCGAAGTATTTCTTGTGCCTTTTGGGAAAGATTGACGCCTAATGAAGAGATATACCATTGAGTCAAATAGATTTCCTTAAACAAAGTCGTGGGGGTTTCAGGGTATTCCAGGCCCTCCAAATAATCGGGCAAAATATCCGACATCGTTTGTTTCGATCGCACATAGCCGTCAGCCAATTCGTACATTAGCGAACTCAGTGTGCTGTCTGCTTCGGGTTCGATAGCCATGCAATCGAGCTCATACTCCCACACGCCCGGACTTGTAAAGTCTCTCACAATCGATTGGGACATCCATTTTCTGTCTAGCTTTTTCCCCAATCTATTGCTGTCCCATTCGTTTGACCAGTTTGGTGAATGGTCGTGTTTGGGCAAGTTGAAGATTTGGAGATAAGCGTCGCGGGGACTGCTGCAAATAATAACTTCGGGTTCTTCTAAGCCAATAGCGGCATAGGCCACTTTGACTGCTGCTGTGGCTTTTTCACCATCAACTGGCTTAGTCGAGAGAGTAAGATGTTTCTGTGCGAGTTCGCCTAACACGCACAGAGCGGTAATTGGATTGGAGTCGAGAATCAGTTCTGTCAGATTGGTGAGCGATCGCAAGGCGCTGATGTCGGTAATTTGATTCCGGCCGAGATGCAGTGTTGTCAGATTGGTGAGCGAGCCGAGGAAGCTGATGTCGGTAATTTGATTGTTGTCGAGATCCAGTGTTGTCAGATTGGTGAGCGATCGCAAGGCGCTGATGTCGGTAATTTGATTGTTGTCGAGATCCAGTGTTGTCAGATTGGTGAGCGAGCCGAGGATGCTGATGTCGGTAATTTGATTGTTGTCGAGATGCAGTGTTGTCAGATTGGTGAGCGAGCCGAGAAAGCTGATGTCGGTAATTTGATTGTTGTCGAGATCCAGTGTTGTCAGATTGGTGAGCGAGCCGAGGATGCTGATGTCGG
>NZ_JAUBPT010000030.1:48536-58954 GCF_036700905.1 Microcoleus sp. S13_C3
TAATCTGATGGTTGTCTAGATACAGTGTTGTCAGATTGGTGAGCGAGCCGAGGATGCTGATGTCGGTAATTTGATTGTTGATGAGATACAATGTTGTCAGATTGGTGAGCGAGCCGAGGATGCTGATGTCGGTAATTTGATTGCGCCAGAGATCCAGTGTTGTCAGATTGGTGAGCGAGCCGAGGATGCTGATGTCGGTAATTTGATTGTTGCTGAGATTGAGTGTTGTCAGATTGGTGAGCGAGCCGAGGATGCTGATGTCGGTAATTTGATTGTTGCTGAGATTGAGTGTTGTCAGATTAGTGAGCGAGCCGAGGATGCTGATGTCGGTAATTTGATTGTTGCTGAGAGACAGTGTGGTCAGATTGGTGAGCGAGCCGAGGGAGCTGAAGTCGGTAATTCGCTTGCCCCTGAGAGACAGTGTGGTCAGATTGTTGAGCGAGCCCAGGAAGCTGATGTCGGTAATTTCATAGCAGTCGAGAGACAGTGTGGTCAGATTGGTGAGCGAGCCGAAGAAGCTGAAGTCGGTATTTTGATTGCCCCTGAGAGACAGTGTTGTCAGATTGGTGAGCGAGCCGAGGAAGCTGAAGTCGGTAATTTCATAGCAGTCGAGAGACAGTGTGGTCAGATTGGTGAGCGAGCCGAGGGAGCTGAGGTCGGTATTTTGATTGCTGCCGAGAGACAGGGATGTCATGCTTGAAAGTATCTGCTCCGCTGCTTGTGCGTCATCAGTGCCAGCCTTTTCTAACAACACTTTAACTGTGTGCCTTGCCTCTTCTGAAAGCCTGTCAATATGCCTGCACCAGTCCGCAAAGCGACTAAAACTCATTGGCTCGTTTGATGGTTTTTCTGACATAAAACACTCCAAGATGGGGAATGGGGCATCGGGAATGGGGAATGGGAATACCGTTAACTGTTGACTTCGCCTGCTGCTACTTGCAAATCGATGTCATTGACTGCTATATGGCGATCGAATTGTTTCGCGCTCCCGCGAGTTTCTATTGCTAGTTGTTGTGCCATGTTTTGAGGGGTGAGAGAATTTTTATCGGTGCATCTGTGGCATGAACATGACTATAGTTATTTCCTCCCTTTTGCATAATTCTCCGAGCGTATTATGGCTGGTGCAATGAGAAGTTGTTGGGTGATGGTGCGATCGCACTTTTAGGGTAGTTTATCGCGTAGTAAAAGCCAAGTGTTGAGTTTTTCATCTAAAACATATTTATCACTATCAGAAAGTGCTGCAATAACTTTCAATCGATTTTTAAGTTTTCTTAACTCGCGAATTTCTGCAATAGGTAGCGTTTGCCAATTAGCAGCCTTTTTTTCGACATCTTCCTGCGACTCTTTGATGTTATCCCAAAACCATTCTAAAATTAAGTTAACATCGAGAACAGCACGATCGGAAATTACTTCCTGTTTTTCTATCATCGCAGCCCGCAACATCATTGAGGAAATCGTAAAAGACTCACCACTACCTGGTTTTTTCCGATCGGCATCACCGGCCTTGCGATCGTAAATTGCGATCGCGACTTCTGCCCATTTGCGATCGCACAAACCGGAACCATTTTCACCTTTTCGAGCCTTAGCCGAGGCAACATCGGCTAATAATAGCCAGTTAAACCCTTGTGGTTCGGTGGTTTGACCTGAAAATATGTTGTTCGCCCAAATCAGTACAGATTCGGCATTTTGTTCGAGAATGCGATCGAGGGATATTGTCGTAGGAGATTGAGTCATAATTTATCTACTCCACATATTCGATATCAGCATTATTTGTATCAACTCCTTGCTGCCTAAAGGCTGCAATTCCTAGTTCTAAGCTCTCTGAATTGGGTCTAAAATGCCCGCTATGATTGCTGATTGTTAGCAAAATATACAAACCGTTGGTGCCGACTATCTCGGCTTCTCCCGCCGCCAAAACAGGCTGACCGCGAGTTATAACCGTATGGTAAATTTCATTGTTAACATCTAAAAATTTCGGAATTATAAGGAGTTCTAGGTTGGTTGTCACTGCCCATTTGACAGTACCTTCATTAATTATATCGTCAAATCCTGCTTCTCCCACTTTAATGGGTCTGATACCTAACTCATCTGCCGATCGAATTTCATCATTTAGCGTCGCGGGGGACTGATTGGAAAAGCGAGGGCTAGGAACATTATTTGAAAATGATTGTGTCACAACAGAATTTAACGAGAATCAAATTTACAGTCAAATATGATTCTATCACTTCAAATCTTCCAGCTTAATCCGAGGATCGACAGCTTTCAGCAGCAAATCCGCCAACAAATTCCCCACAATCAACATCGCAGCACCCATCATCAAACTAGCCATTACTAAATACAAATCTTGATTGTTCACCGCCTCCAAAGTCAGCTTTCCCAAACCCGGCCAATTAAAGAAAAATTCCGCAATAAACGCACCGCTCAACAAACTAGCAAACTCAAAACCCAATAGCGTAATCAACGGATTAACTGCATTCCGCAAAGCATGAATGTAAATTACTCGATCGTCCGGCAAACCTTTCGCGCGTGCTGTGCGGATGTAATCTTGACGCAGCACGTCCAACAATTGTCCCCGCATCAATCTTTGCAAACCAGCAAAACCAGTAACGCTGAGGGCGACTGTTGGCAAAATTAAGTGCCAGCCGTAATCGAGGATTTGACCCCACCAAGGTAAGTCTGCATGGTCAATGCTTGTCATTCCTCCGACGGGAAACAGAGGCGAAGTATTCTGAGCAAAAAATAGCAGCAGCAACGCTGTGATAAAGCTCGGAAATCCTTGTCCGGTGTAGCTGACTACTTGCAGAACTCGATCGACTGTGCGGTTTTGATTGACGGCGGCGACTATTCCCAAAGGAATGGCGATCGCCCAAGTTACAATCAAAGATGCGATCGCCATTAATAGCGTCGCCGGTACCCGTTCCCACAGCAGCGAAGCTACGGATCGCTGATACACAAAACTCGTGCCAAAATTCCCCCGCGTCACAATTTGTTGCAGCCACAGCCAATACTGCACAATAGCTGGTTTATCTAAGCCGAACTGCTGTTCGAGTTGCTTGAGCGTTTCCGGCGAAATCTTCGGATTTTGGCTCAATGTATCCAAGTAATTTCCCGGTGCTAGCTCAATAATTGCAAAACAAAGCATCGATGCCAAAAATAGCGTTAAAAGTGCCTGCAACAGTCGCTTGAAAACATAAGTAAATGTCTCGCTGCTAAACAGAGAACTCAACATTCGCCAATTTCGATTCAATTTAATAGAAGTCATAGGATTTTAGATTTTAGATTTTAGATTTTAGATTTGAAGAATTGTGAATGATATTAATTCTGGTTGCATCGGAATGATTTAACCACAGAGAACGCAGAGATCGCAGAGAAAGAGAAGAGAGAGATTAATAATTCCGATGCAAAGGTCAAGGCTATTATTTGTCAGTAGTTTTTACTCAGCAGTCAACTGTCAACCGTCAACAGTCAACTTTCAGCAGTCAACTGTCAACTGTCAACTGTCAACTGCCAACACTTAACTAACTAATATTCAACTAGCGTGACGATCGGCACATCGGGCAATTTCTGCCTGCCGCCCAAGCCCTGCAATTCAATGATAAAAGCAAAACCGACAAGCTCGCAGCCAGCTTGCTCTAACAATTTAGCCGTCGCTGCTGCGGTTCCGCCAGTGGCGATTAAATCGTCCACAATCAGCACCCGGCTGCCGGATGTCATCGCATCTCGGTGCATCTCTAGTCGATCGACACCGTACTCCAACTCATACTCAGCAAAATGAACCGCACCTGGCAGTTTCCCTGGTTTGCGGACAGGAATAAAGCCTATTCCCATTTTATAAGCCAACGGCGCGCCAAAGATGAAGCCCCGCGATTCCATGCCCACCACATAGTCAACAGACATTGCAGAGCATTTTTCCGCTAAGCTGTCAATGGTGTAGGTGAGCCCTTGCGGGTCGCGCAGCAAAGTTGTAATGTCTCGAAACAGAATTCCCGGCTTCGGGAAATCAGGAATGTCGCGAATCAGAGATTTGAGATCCATAAGCTTGCAGATCGGCGTTGAGGGTAACGTGGCATCAAAAATGCTACAATGATAACGTCAAAATTGAAAAATTAAAAAATAAAAATTAAAACTAAGAGCTTTTTTAATTTTTATTCTTTAATTGCTTAATCCTTTACGTACTATGTAAACAAATGTCATAATTCCCTAACAACAGGGTTGAATATCACGATTTGTCGCCCTATGATCTAAAGTCAAAAATCTAATATCTAAAATCCAATGATTAAATTGGCAGCACGAGTGGGTGAGGTTTCTCCTTCTATAACCTTGGCGATCGCCGCTAAGGCTAAAGCCATGAAGGCCGAAGGGATTGATGTCTGTAGTTTGAGCACGGGAGAACCCGACTTTGATACTCCCGAACACATTAAAGCAGCGGCAAAACAAGCTTTAGACGCGGGGAAGACTAAGTATGGCCCTGTGGCTGGGGAACCGCAGTTGAAAGCTGCGATCGCCCGCAAACTCCGCGATGACAATAATCTCAACTATCAACCGGAAAATATCATTGTCACCAACGGCGGCAAACATTCCCTCTACAATCTGATGATGGCTCTGATCGAGCCTGGAGAGGAAGTAATTATTCCGGCTCCCTACTGGCTAAGCTACCCAGAAATGGTGAAACTCGCTAGCGGCAAGCCAGTAATTGTACGGACTGATGCTTCTACAGGATATAAAATTACACCGGAACAACTGAGTAAAGCGATTACTCCCAAAACCAAGTTATTTGTACTGAATTCGCCTTCTAACCCGACGGGAATGGTGTATACTCCGGCGGAAATCAAAGCACTGGCCGAGGTGATAGTCGATCGAGATATTTTAGTCGTTGCTGACGAGATTTACGAAAAAATTATATATGACGGCGCCCAACACGTCAGCATCGGTTCCCTAGGCAAAGAAATATTCGATCGCACCCTGATCAGCAGCGGTTTTGCTAAAGCTTACTCGATGACAGGCTGGCGAGTCGGTTATTTGGCCGGGCCGATCGAATTAATCAAAGCCACGAACACCATTCAAGGTCACAGTACCTCAAACGTGTGTACCTTTGCACAGTACGGCGCGATCGCAGCTTTGGAAAGCAGCCAAGAATCTGTCGAAACAATGCGTCTAGCTTTTGCCGAAAGGCGTCAGGTAATATTTGAATTACTCGATGCTATCCCTGGAATTAGCTGTATTAAACCCGACGGTGCTTTCTATATGTTTGTCAACATTAGCAAGACTGGCATGAATTCTTTGGAATTTTGCGACGCTTTCTTAGAACAGCAGCAGGTAGCAGTTATTCCGGGGATTGCTTTTGGTGCAGACGACCACATTCGCTTGTCTTACGCCACCGATTTAGGCACAATTAAAAAAGCCGTAGAAAGGCTCGATAAATTTGTCCGCAGTATCTAAAAATTAGTCTGTTGACTGTTGACTGTTGACTGTTAACGGTTCACTGTTAACGGTTGACTGTTAACTGTTAACTGTTCACAACTGACAACCAACAACTGACAACCAACAACTGACAACCAACAACTGACAACTGACAACCAACAACTGACTAATAACTAAAGCTGTTTAGTCATAATCTCTTTGAGCAAATCCAGCCCCTTCTTAACTCGCCGAGAAACAGTCACCGCACTGATACCCAAGCGTTCAGCGGTTTCCTTCTGGGTCAAATCGTAGAGAAAAACAAACTCCAATATCTCGCGAGTCCGTTGTTCCAACATAGCCAAAGCTTGCTGTACGCGGATTTGATCCTCTTGCGCCAACTGAAAACTCCGATACTTGCTATCGGGCACCAATTCTCCCAGACAAGTCGCCCCCTCATCTTCATCTTGCATCGGCGCGTCCAAACTCAGAGGCGATCTGTTGAGATGGGCCAACTTAATTTCTTGCCATTCTTGTACAGAAACCTCAAGGGCTGCTGCTACTTCAGCATCCGTAGGTTTGCGGTTTAACTGCACCTGCAAATCCTTAATCGCGGCTACAGATTTGCGTTCCACGGACTGCCAGTGGCGGGGAAATCGCACAGAAGGGCTTTTGTCGCGCAAGTAGTGTTGAATTTCGCCCCGTATGTAGGGAATTGCAAAGGAACTAAAAGCGTGTCCCTTGGCGATCTCAAACCGCTCGATCGCCCTGATCAACCCAATACATCCGACTTGCAGCAAATCGTCGTAGCTTTCACCGCACTGGTTGATCCAGTGGTAAACTTCTTTTCTGACCAGTCCAATATTCAGTTTAACTAACTGATTGCGGATTTCATTCGATCCCGAAAGTTGGTACTCGCGCAACAATTGCAAATTTTCGCTTTTTAGCTCGTTCGGCACTGTGGTAGACATGGTGACATAAGGGTTGGTAGAGCAGAGGACTGAGGTTGCTTTAGATCTAGCTTCTAATCTAGTCTAAAAAAATTCACTTTTAGGTAGTGTAATCCTAGCACTTAATCGGTGTGATAGCGGACACACCAGTTGAGTTTTCGGTACCTGAACGGATTTAGCGGGATTCTCCGAAGTTTTTCGGCATCAGGCAGACTTTTACCAGGTAGAAGGCCTTCGACCGAATACCCAATTTAAGCAGCTTTTTTGAAAAATATATTATAAGCTGAAAACCCTGTGAATACAATACTTTAATTAATAAAAAATCCCAACTTCATAACTTGCGAATGACCACAATTCAATCATACATTTAGTCATTAGTCAACAGTCCTAAGTTATATTGCTCAAGACTGTTGGCTAATGAAGGGCGAGCAGGAGCTTTACTGCCAGAAACTGCTCAAGTTCGATCGATCCAGAAAGCCAATTTTACGATACAGAAGGCTCAATGCGAGCGTAAAACAAACCCCGAATTTTCACGTCCAGAGCCGGTCTAGCTCCCAAATCAGTATCAGAAGGCTGCGTGCTCTCAAAAATCCCGCCCACTTCGCCAGTGGCGCTGTTGACTTTAGCAACTTGGAGAGAAATTTTGCCGGCCTTAGTGCGAGTGTCAGCAACCTTAACATTAGCCCGCACCCGTTTGGAATTGTCACTAGCCGGAAGCGCTACAGCATTGTCGTAGCCAGTCGATACCCCGCGAGCTTTAGGGTCTAAAAAGCCTGCGCTGCGGTAAGAAGGAACGTTAAACTCCCCTCTCAAATCGGTGGAAGTATTGATAGCAACCACTCCCGGTTCGGAACTTGCCACTAGCTGTTTAATGGTAAACAAGAAAGGTACTTGCTCTCCGCCCGGTAACTGAATCGTAATAGCTTGAAAATCCAAGCCGTCTTCTTCTTTGAAAGTCAGAGTTCCGTCTGTACCGACCTTGAGCGTACCTTGAACTTGGTCAATGCTCGACGTGAACCGGGTCAGCAATTTACCAGGCACAAATTCCGCTTCTTGGCGTTTGTTTGCTGGTTCTTCCTTCACAAAATAAGTTGTGGGCTGCAAACACAAACCAGTAAGTTTATAGGTGGCGCCCGCTTCGATGGGGATCGATCCCCGAGAAGTTTCTGCCAAGCTAGGGCAGTTATTAGCCAAGCCAGTACCTCTAATCTCGTCGTAGGTGAGCAACTCAGTAGTCGCCACCGTCGTGTCAGAAGCAGAAGAACAAGCAACCAGCGCACTCATGCAAAATGCTAAAAGTGCAACAATTAAAGCACGATATTTCATTGCAAACCTCAATATCCAACATCGGATTATATTAAGAAAAAGCCCTACTTCGAGCAAAATATAATTGCCCGCCGGCAGGCTAGGCCAGCGCTTAGGGCAGCATTTAGATCCAGATCGCTCGCTTCACCGAGACCGGCATTGACTCAGAAAATCAAGCTAGTGCGCCGTGAAAATAAGCATGAACTTATGATTTCTCAATCATGTTCGGATCGCAGCCCAATACACATGGTACGACGGGTTGTGCTCTTTTCCTGACTTGGACTGCAAATTAATATTGCTTAAGTCAACCTACTTAAGTTACTTTGCTTATGACCCCGAATGGCGATCGCGACTAGCTCGATTAGTCGGTTGACCAAAAGGCTGGGGACAAAGGCCTTGTAGATTTCAAAGGAAGCAGCAGTATGGACAACGGCAAAGATTTAGAGTCAGAAAAGTTGCAGTCTCAAATGCACTCGCTGACAGAGGCGATTCGGACTTTAGCCGAAAGTTGTCAGGGAGACAGTCTGCTGCTTTTGGCCCTGCTGCGGAGCCTGGAAGCTTCGCACCGGGAAATTCGGGACGGTTTGTTTCAAGCGTCTTTTCCCGACAACCGCCAAGCACTTTACAAACTGCTCAGGAATATTGAAGCCAATGGCGGCTGGCCTTACATCCACCGCATGAAACTTCGATCGCTCTTGGGGTACAGCCAACAATTATCTCCTCTAGAAGATTCTCCAGCCGAGTCGCCACAAGACTCGGCCGAAACTCCCCAAGACGTTAAATAGTTATGAGTGATGAGTTTAGTGAGTTTTACATTAACTCATAACTCATCACTGACCGGCGCGATCGCACCTAGAACCCGTAAGGTGTAGGAGGTAAGGGTCTCTCGTTCGGCACCGTCGGGAATATCGGCGTCTGACCCGGTGGCATTGGCCATAGTCCGGGCATCGGGGGGATCGAACTAATTGATAGCAGAGGCGAATCAGGCACGCTAACTGTCGGCGGAATCGGAATTCTCGAAGCAGTCGGCGTCGGAGTCGGAGTCGGTGCTGCTGTGGGAGTCGGCGTCGGTGCTGCTGTGGGAGTCGGAGTCGGTGCTGCTGTGGGAGTCGGCGTCGGTGCTGCTGTGGGAGTTGGAGTTGGAGTCGGAGTTGGAGTTGGAGTTGGAGTCGGAGTTGGAGTCGGAGTTGGAGTTGGAGTTGGAGTCGGAGTTGGAGTTGGAGTCGGAGGCGGAGTTGGAGTCGGAGGCGGAGTTGGAGTCGGAGTCGGAGTTAGAGTTGGAGCATCAGTTGCAGCCGCAGTTGCAGCCCCAGTTATATCTGTAGTTGTGGTTGTAACTGTGGTTGTAACTGTAGTCCTAGTTGGTCTGGGAGTAGCCGTCCCAGTCACAGCGATAAAATCATTGGCCTCGATCAGCGCCGCCGGAGTATCGATCAAAATTGCTAAAAGCTTGCCGTCGAGCGTCGTAATTACTGTATCCCTGACATTTGCACCGTTACCTTGCCGAACTTGCAGTTGAGCGAAAGATAAATTGCTCGGCAGTCCAAAGAAATCCTCTGTGTCATTGTAATCAGTAATTAAAGCCAGACTGCCCGGCCCGGCTCCCAATCCAAAGACATCGCTGCCACTGCCGCCAGTCAGAGTATCCGAACCCTCGCCTCCGATTAAAGAATCATTACCCTCTGCCCCAAATAAATTGTCATTGCCGAAACCTCCCAAAATAGTATCGTCGCCGATACCTCCAGCCAAGGAGTCATCGCCAAAACCGCCGTCGATACCATCATTACCTTTGCCGCCAAACAGGAAGTCATTGCCTTCATCTCCCAGTACCGAGTCGTCGGCTTCATCGCCGCGAAGCGTATCGGAACCGATGCCGCCAAAAACTGTATCGTCAGCCTTGCCGCCGAATATCTGGTCATTACCAGCGTCTCCCAAGAGCGAATCGTTGGCGGCATTGCCGTACAAAGTGTCGTCGCCGTCGCTGGCACTCAAGTAATCGTTGCCATCACCGCCCAACAGTTGATCCCTGCCACTACCGCCGTTGAGAGAATCGTTCCCAAAATTCCCGTAGAGAAAGTCATCATCAGCATTCCCGAACACGGAATCGTCCCCGTCATTCCCTGTGAGGGTGTCGTTGCCAGTACCGCCGGCAATCACATCAAAGCCTGCGTTCCCACTAACTAAGTCGTCCCCTGCATCTCCCAACACGCTGTCTATCCCGTCGTTGCCGTCGAGGATGTCGTTGCCCAAACCGCCACGAATCGAGTCGTCGCCGTTGCCGCCGGAAGCAGAATCGCGGCCTTGGTTGCCAATAAGTTCGTCATTTCCTTCACCGCCAATCAGCGAATCTGCTCCGTCACCTCCAAGAAGCTGGTCGTTGCCACCGTCGCCCTCTAGGGTGTCATCTCCTCCCCCACCCAGAGGCGTGTCATCGCCATCTAAGCCGCGAATTCGATCGCCCAGCGGAGTCCCTAGAATAAAGTCGTTGCTGTCTGTGCCGATCAGGTTTGCCATACGGGATACACCGGTCCTCAATAAAATAAATTGTTTGAAATTAGGTTAATCGCCTTCGTGACAAGGGATTGCTGCTTGCCTAGGTTAGCATAATTGAGATTTTGGCAATCTGGCGCAGGGGCGCTGGAAGTTTGGCCCGTGTCCGCAGTTGCGATCGGGGCTGGTATAATGCCCGATTAGTCATTAGTCATTAGTCATTAGTCATTAGTCATTAGTCATTAGTCATTAGTCATTAGTCATTAGTCATTAGTC
>NZ_JAUBPT010000031.1:0-41285 GCF_036700905.1 Microcoleus sp. S13_C3
TGGATGGCGGCGCAGGCAATGACACCCTCGACGGCGGCGATGGCAATGACACCCTCGACGGCGGCGCAGGCGATGACCCTCTGGATGGCGGCGCAGGCAATGACACCCTCGACGGCGGCGATGGCAATGACACCCTCGACGGCGGCGCAGGCGATGACCCTCTGGATGGCGGCGCAGGCAATGACACCCTCGACGGCGGCGATGGCAATGACACCCTCGACGGCGGCGCAGGCGATGACACCCTCGACGGCGGAGAAGGCAATGACAGCATTGACGGCGGCTTAGGCAACGACAACATTGTCGGCGGCCCCGGCAACGACAGCATCGATGGCGGTGCAGGAATAGATACCCTTTCCTACGGCACTTCTACATCACCAGTCAATATCAACCTCGCCACCGGCAACATCAAAAACATTGAAGTTATCATCGGCACAACTTTCGCCGATACCATCACCGGCAGCAGCAGCGACGAAACCTTAACCGGCAACGGCGGCGCCGACATCCTCACCGGTGGCGGCGGCAACGATACCTTTATCCTCGACCCCACACAATCCGCTGGTAGCAAGATTCAAGCAGGTGCCGGCACTGACAGCCTGGTTGTCACGGATGTTACCGCAGCTTTATTTCTAAGTCCCGGTAAAGTTGGAGTCGATCGCAGCGGTACTAGCTTGCTAGTAGACATCAACAAAGACGGTAAAATCAACGCCGCAGATGACATCGAAATTCTCAATTTCTTCGATTCTCCCAGCAGCAATCGCCCCGGCAGCGGATTTATCGAAACTGTTGCAGGTTTGTCGGGAAATACTATTCTCGATCGCTTTGTTCCTCCATCTCTACCCGTACCCTTACCCACACCCACACCTACCCCAACTCCCACACCTCGTGGCCCCCAAATTTTAACACCGGCCATTGGGATTCCGAGTGCGAATACTACCGTTGATTCTACTTTCAGTGGCGGGCCGCTTAGCGATTTGTTCTTCGGAACTCCGCAAGCTGACGCACTGGATGGTTTAGCTGGAAACGATACGATTTCCGGCTTAGATGGTGCTGATAATATCCTTGGCAATGACGGCGAAGATTCGCTATTGGGCAATGCTGGCACCGACTTTATCGATGCTGGAAATGGCAATGATATTGTTTACGGCGGTAAAGCTTCCGATACCATTTTAGGTGGCGGCGGTAATGATTCGCTGTACGCAAATAAAGGCTTGGATGTTGCTTTGGGAGGAGACGGTAACGATATAATTTTTGGCGGGAAGGGCGATGATTCTCTCGGCGGTGATGCTGGAGATGACAGCATTTTCGGTCAGTTAGATAAGGATTTCTTGCTGGGTGGCAACGGTAATGATGTTGTCAGCGGTGGCGAAGGAGATGATACCTTAGCAGGTATGGCTCCGAGTGCTACTAATCCCGGAGTTGGGGAGTTTGATACTTTGACTGGCGGGGAAGGTAAAGACCGTTTCTTGCTGGGAGATAGTAATAAAATCTACTACTCTGGTGATGGTAATGCTGTGATTAGTGACTTTAAATCTGCTGAGGATGCGATCGTCCTTTCGGGAATTAAGGCCAATTATTCGCTGTCGGTTTCGGGGAATGCGACTAGCATTTTCCTCAAAAAACCCGGTGAATCCGATGATTTAATTGCCACGGTGCAAGGGGTGACTGATTTGAATCTCGATCAACCTTATTTCACTTTCATTTAGGATTTGAGGGATTTTTAACCGCAGATGCACCCATAAAAACGCAGATATTTGGTAAAAATATCTGCGTTTTTATGGGTTGTTAACGAATTGATGGCGTCCCTTGAAGTTTTCTAATTATTGTTAGCGCCTGTTGGTACATATCCTTGTTGCTGAAATTAAGTCGGCGGCTTTCTGAAAGTCGGCGAGCGCACCCTGTTTGCACAGTTGGGCCTTGTCTTCCTAAAGTTAAACCGGAACCAACTGCTAAAATAGTGGTCAGAAGTTTGGCGACAGCTACTCGCAAATCTAAGGCAAGATTGACGCCGCCGAGAGCAGCTTTGACGTGAGGAATGCCACTTCCGGCAGTTTCCGGAGCAAAACGCTCCACCAAGAAACCTGTCAGCAACCCGCCAAATAAACCGACAGCCGGAAGCAAGATCCAAGCTGGAATTAATGTCGAGGTAGCAACTCGCCAACTGCCGAGCCATCCGACTCCTGACTTGAGCAAAACCCCAGCGAGTCCAGAAATTAAACCGATCAGACAAGCTTCAAAAATAGCGAGGCGTTTCGGTCGTAAAAAAAGTTGAGATTTGATGACCCTGGAAGGTTCCCTAAATTGTTTAGGGATAGTTATATAAGGCATAAATAGCGTAGATGACCTGAGAATTGTCTGGTCGATCTCACTTTAGCAAAAATAGTTCTACTTGGCAAAATATAACTACTTTTTAACCGGAGGTTCACGCGCAAATAAACGCTAATTAATTCTATATGTTTATAGAACCCATTTGAGTTCTTGCCAGCGATCGCTCGCAAGTAGTCGAAGAGCTTATAGCAGTCGATTTAGCATCACAAGTACGGAAGAACTACTTCCCTGATTTGTTGAGACTCACTTTGCTGAGGATTCTTTCGCCCATTTGACAAATTCAATTGCCTTAACACAATAACTCTCAAAAGTCGATCCTCAACCGCTCTCATCGCCAAAGATCCGACTTTTCCGACTTATCTGACTGGAAGATCCGACTTTTCCGACTTATACAAACAGCCGCCGGCAGAAATAATAGAGATCGCGAAACTAAACCCGCGATCGCTTCGGTTCTATGCAGTTGGATATTTGTGAACTTTAACAAGTAATTTTTCTTTCCGGTAAATTACTTGAGCGATCGCCACAGATGTATGACAAAGTATATCTTAGGGGGGATGCGGATATCGATCGCTAGTCTCAGCGAAGAATCGCGAGCGACCTCTCGCCATGTCCGTGGCTTTGAGAAACAGTTTAGAAAATTATCAGTGTGAGGCTTGTGATGACCGATCTATCCAAATTGCTCAAAGAATTAAATGCAGACCCAAACAAGCCCGACGATCGGCGGTTATTTCAAGAGCAGTGGTGGCTGTTCAACACAGGACAGACAAACGTCGCCGGCAACAAAATTGAGCCAAATCCCGGCATGGATCTCAACGTAGTCCCTCTGTGGCCGCAGTATACCGGCAAAGGCATCAAAGTAGGCGTCGTTGATGGCGGTGTTGAGCTCAAGCACGAAGACCTGCAACCCAGAACAACAACAGGTTTAGAGGCGGAAGGTGAGGATAATCATGGCACCGCTGTAGCTGGCATTATTGCAGCACAAGCAAATGAGTTCGGCACCGTCGGCGTTGCTTACGGAGTAAAGAGCATCGGCAGTTTCAACAATAATAATGAAACCCCTAGCCTGCAAAGCCAAGTTGATTTCGACGTTTCCAACAATAGCTGGGGTGGCAGCACCCACTTTCAAGTTAAAGACGGCAACTTCAAAATAGCCCCCGATCCCGGCAAAGCTATCGAAAACGCGGTTACTAAAGGTCGTGGAGAGTTAGGCACGGTATTTACGTGGTCCGGGGGAAACGAGCGTGAACACGTTAACCCACTATCGCCCACAGCACAACAGCGGGGGAGAAATGTCAACTCAGGTAATTACGAGAACAATCGCTATGTAATTGCCGTAGCAGCGATCGACAATCAAGGAGTTGTGGCCCCATACAGCAATCCGGGTGCGCCGCTGTTAGTCTCAGCCTTCGGCGACAGTCCCGGCAGTATCGCTACCGTCGATCGTAGCGGCAAGGATGGCTACAACAGCCGCAGTAGCTCTACAGAAGATCCTAGCGACAATGATGGCAACAAGGGAGAGAAAGCACCGATCTCAGGAGGAAAAATAATTGGGACAGGAAAAACAATTGGGCGAGGAAAAATAATTGGGACAGGAAAAATAATTGGGACAGGAAAAAATAATGGAGAAAATAATCAGCTCAATTTTAGCGACCCCAACTACGACGCAAGCTTTAGCGGCACATCAGCAGCGGCGCCGATGGTTGCCGGCGTTGCAGCCTTAATCTTGGAAGCCAATCCCAAACTCGGCTACCGCGACGTTCAGGAAATCCTGGCTTACTCAGCCCGCAAAAATGACCCCGACAATAAACCCGTTGAAAGCAGAGAGTATGCAGGTGGGAAAATTCCGAAAGATACTTGGACATTCAACGGCACTAAAAACTGGAACGGCGGCGGACTCCATGTCAATCACGACTACGGCTTCGGATTAGTCGATGCCACAGCAGCAGTGCGGTTGGCTGAAACTTGGCAGCCGCGATCGGGAACTGGCAAATATGAAGCGGCAACTGCGGCAAATGAGAAAGTTCAAATTGCCAATTTGACCCTGCCAGTATCGGGGGTAGATATCCCCGACAATAACCCCGCAGGCATTAATCAAACTTTCAAAATTAATCAAGGCATCAACATCGACAAGCTCGAACTAGACTTGAATATCGAGCACGGTCAATTTCAAGACTTAGTAGTTAAGCTGATATCTCCCGACAAGACTGAGAGTGTCATTCTCGATCGTGTCCCTTACTACACCCAGGCACCGAACACGCAAGATGGAAAAGACGATACCGGTTTCAAAGGCACAACCCTCAACTACACCTTCAGCAGCGCCCGCCACTGGGGAGAAACCGGCCTTGGCGATTGGACGCTGAACATTTCCGATAATAGCCCCACCAACGACCCCATAAATACGGGTCAACCGTTCACGTATCAAAACCAAACAATTTCCACCAGCGGCAACAATATCGGCAAACTCAAAGGCGCAACTTTACGGCTGTACGGCGACGACATCATTAACGACAACACCTACATCTATACCAACGAGTTCGCCAGTTTCACCGCTGCAAACGATCCACGCAAAACTCTCAGCGACACCAACGGCGGCAACGACATCATCAACGTTGCCGCCATCACTGACAATGTTATTCTCAACCTAGCGCCAGGTGGAAAAAGTACCCTACCAGGCCGCACAGTTACAGGAGAAGAACTCCCTCCTCAAACCCTCACCATCGGCGCCGGCAGCATCATCGAAAATGCCTTTGCTGGCGAAGGAAATGACTCAATAGTCGGCAACGAAGCAGCCAACACCCTCTGGGGCGGCCGCGGCAACGACACCCTCGTCGCCTCCGGTGCCGGCGACACCCTCATCGGCGGCGGCGGTAGCGACTCCCTAGTGGGAGGCATCGGAGACACTACTTACATCCTCGATGCCAAGACAGCCAAAGGCAGCAGAATTAAAAATGTTGGTGGCGTCGCCAATAATTTAATCCTCAGCAACGCCACCCTGACAACAACGCTGGCAGTAGGGCAGAACGGGATTGCCCAAAAAGGCAACGATTTGCTGATCGACATCAACGCCGACGGCCAGGTAAAATCGCGGGATGATTTGACCATAGAAGACTTTAACTTGTCTGGTAGCGGCCGCTTCCTAAAGGTCGGCAACCTGCTTGGTAGTGACATTTTCCCGACTCCAACTCCCACGGGAACACCGACTCCAACTCCCACGGGAACTCCGACTCCAAGTTTAATAGCTACTGCTGGCAATGATTTCCTCGAAGGTAGCGCTCAAAACGACACCATCGATGGCCTCGGAGGTAAGGATATAATCTTGGGTTATGCAGGAAATGACTCCCTCTCTGGCAGCGACGGAGATGACTACTTAAAGGGTGACGAAAAGGGTGACGAAGGTAACGACAGCCTAATTGGCGGCGCAGGAAATGACATCTTACAAGATGAGTTGGGCAATAATTTGCTCTCCGGCGGCGACGGCGATGACGGAGTTTTCGGCGGCAGCGGTGCCGACACCCTCACAGGAGATAGCGGAGATGACTTCCTAGATGGTGGCGAAGGTAACGACAGCCTAATTGGCGGCGCAGGAAATGACATCTTACAAGATGAATTCGGCAATAATTTGCTCTCCGGCGGCGACGGCGATGACGGAGTTTCCGGCGGCAGCGGTGCCGACTCCCTCACAGGAGATGCCGGCGATGACTACTTAAATGGCGACGAAGGTAATGACTCTATTTCTGGCGGTGACGGCAAGGATCTTGCAGATGGGGGTGACGGCAACGATACCCTAGAAGGCGGTGACGGCAATGACGAACTAAGCGGCGGCGCAGATAACGACAGCCTCAACGGCGGCGTTGGCAATGACGCACTCTATGGAGATGACGGTAACGATACCCTAGAAGGTGGCGGTGGTGCAGATATCCTATTTGGCGGCATCGGCAATGACTTCTACGTGTTAAATGCTACTTCCGCAGGGGGCAGCATCATTGCTGACGACAACGGCACCGATACTATAACTCTCAATGGTCTCACGCTGGCGATCGGCTTGGCCGCCGGTACGGCAGGCGTCACGCGGGGCGGCGAATTCGATACCGACTTGCAAATTGACCTCAACAAAGATGGGGTGTTTACACCTGCTGACGACTTGTTGATTTTCGACTTCTTCGCTGAACCAAATCTGGAAAAAGGAGATGGTTTTATCGAACAAGTTGGCAATCTCAAAGGGCTCGATATTCTCCAGAGTTTCCCGCTGAAGGCGACTCCTGAAGATGATTTCCTTCCAGGTGGCAGTGGCAATGACAGCATTGACGGATTGGCCGGCGACGATGAGATTGAGGGCAATCAAGGCAATGATTCGCTGTTCGGCAACGCTGGCAATGATGTGTTGTTGGGCGACGAGTTCATTGTGATTAGTGAGGTGGAGGGTGACGTATTTCTCGGTACGGGAATTGGCAACGACTATCTCGACGGCGGCGATGACAATGACTATCTCGACGGTGGCGAAGGTAATGATACTTTGCTTGGCGGTGCCGGTGACGACATTCTCTGGGCCTATGAGGGCGATGACATTCTCAATGGAGGAGACGGCAACGATTATCTCGAGGGCGAAGAAGGTAACGACAGTCTCTTCGGCGGTGCCGGCAATGACTCACTGTTCGGCGGAGAGGGCAATGATACTCTCGACGGCGGCGATGGCGATGACTATCTCGACGGCGGTTTGGGGAATGACAGTATTGTCGGCGGTGCCGGTATCGATACTGTGTCTTATGCTACTCTCCCCAGTCCCGTCAATATCAATCTCGCAGGGGGAAGTTCCACCGCCGAAGGTACTGATACTCTCACCGGTATCGAAGTCATCATCGGCACAACTTTCGCCGATACCATCACCGGCAGCAGCAGCGACGAAACCTTAATCGGTAACGGCGGTGCCGACATCCTCACCGGTGGTGGCGGCAACGATACCTTTATCCTCGACCCCGCAACAGCCGCTGGTAGCAAGATTCAAGCAGGTGCCGGCACTGACAGCCTGGTTGTCACGGGTGTTACCGCAGCTTTATTTCTAAGTCCCAGTAAAGTTGGAGTCGATCGCAGCGGTACTACCTTGCTAGTAGACATCAACAAAGACGGTAAAATCAACGCCGCAGATGACATCGAAATTCTCAATTTCTTCGATTCTCCAACCAACAATGGCCCCGGCAGCGGATTTATCGAAACTGTTGCAGGTTTGTCGGGAAATACTATTCTCGATCGCTTTGTTCCTCCATCTCTACCCGTACCCCTACCCACACCTACCCCAACTCCCACACCTCGCGGCCCCCAAATTTTAACGCCTAGCATTCCGATTCCGAGTCCGAATACTACCGTTGATTCTACTTTCAACGGCGGGCAGCTTAGCGATTTGTTCTTCGGAACTCCGCAAGGTGACGCATTGGATGGTTTAGCTGGAAACGATACGATTTCCGGCTTAGATGGTGGTGATAATATCCTTGGCAATGACGGCGAAGATTCGCTATTGGGCAATGCTGGTAACGACTTTATCGATGCTGGAAATGGCAATGATATTGTTTACGGCGGTAAAGCTTCTGACAGTATCTTAGGTGGCGGCGGTAATGATTCGCTGTACGCAAATAAAGGCTTGGATGTTGTTTTGGGAGGAGACGGTAACGATATAATTTGGGGTGGCAAGGGTGATGATTCTCTCGGCGGTGATGCTGGAGATGACAGCATTTTCGGTCAGTTAGGTAATGATTTCTTGCTCGGTGGCAGCGGTAATGATGTTGTTAGCGGTGGCGAAGGAGATGATACTTTAGGCGGTATCGATCCGAGTGCTACTAATCCCGGAGTTGGGGAGTTTGATACTTTGACTGGCGGGGAAGGTAAAGACCGTTTCTTGCTGGGAGATAGTAATAAAATCTACTACTCTGGTGATGGTAATGCTGTGATTAGTGACTTTAAGTCTGCTGAGGATGCGATCGTCCTTTCGGGAATTAAGGCCAATTATTCGCTGTCGGTTTCGGGGAATGCGACTAGCATTTTCCTCAAGAAACCCGGTGAATCCGATGATTTAATTGCCACGGTGCAAGGGGTGATGGATTTGAATCTCGATCAACCTTATTTCACTTTCATTTAGAAGCGGCTTTTTTTAACCGCAGATACACGTAGATTAACGCAGATGAATTTTACCATTTTGCGTTGATCTGCGTTTTTTTACCCTTTCCCACTCTATTCAGAGTGCCGTACCAGTCAAAATTTATCACTTCAAACCGATTGAATTCAAGGATGATTTCCTCCTATTCTACGGTTGATATTCCGCAAAAATTTCAATTTTTCCCACAATGTTTTGATTGAATTGAGCCAATTCTTCTGCCGGAATCCAATATTCTTGATGAATCGAACTGCCGACAGTTTGGACGGGATATTTTTTTAAGAATTCAGCCAAAACTCGAAACCGGGTTACATAGCCGAAATATCCCGATGCTGCATCTCTTGTATTCCAATCTCGTGCAATTTGTATGGCATATGCTTTGTGGAGTACGGGATAAAAAATAGGCTGAAAAGACAGTCGCGGCGGAAATGCCAGAAAATCGCTTTCTTTAATCAGTTCCATTTCTTTTTTGCCGACGGCTCGGAACAGCGTTACTGTCTCTTTATCTGATATATTGATATTTTTAAACCAAGCTTTCCAATCGTCCCAATTGTGAACTATTTTAGCCAATTCAGCGTAACCGGCTGCGCGGGGATGGGAAACGTCATTTTCGGTAAGTTCTTTATGCCAAATTTCCGAGTTTTGCAGCGGGGTGCAAACATCTAGATAAGGCACATTTAACTCGTGGCAAACTTGGGAAAACTGTTCGGATAAGTTGGCAATCCGCTTTGTGCGATCGGCATCGATAACTGGGGGTGGCCCTACCATTAATACTGGAAATATTTCTTGGGCTGACGTGAGAATAGAGCGAGCATTTTCAATTGATTTTTCAACTTCTATGCGATTTTTTTCGTTTTCTCGGTAAGTGTCGTTGACACCAAAGGAAAATACTATTCTGCCGTCGCCATAGTGAGGTAAGCGGCAAGAAACTTCGTTGAACCAACGAGTTCCTATATCGGCACTGGTTTGTCCCCTTATTCCTAAATTGTAGTAGGTAATATCGTGTCCTTGTCCGCAAGCGGCCGCGCAAACCCGTCCTGTCCAACCGAGACATTTGGGATCGCAAGTACCGTTTACAAAAGAATCGCCGATAAAACAAATACGCATATTATGTATGGGAAGTGGGAATGGAGAATTGTTGACTGTTGACTGTTGACTGTTGACTGTTGACTGTTGACTGTTGACTGTTGACTGTTGACTGTTGACTGTTGACTGTTAACTGATAATTGATGATTGATGACAACTGACAACTAACAACTAACAACTAACAACTGACAACTAACAACTGCCAACTGCCAACTGCCAACTGCCAACCGCCAACTGCCAACCGCCAACTGACAACTGACAACGGCCAACTGACTTTAATTCTTGCCGATGACGGACAATCCTTCTACAATTAGAGATGGTGTTTGGCAAGAACCGTTCCACTCAGCGTCTCCTCCCAATTCTACTAATTGTTTGAGGACGCTGTAAACGTTGCCAGCTACCATTGTGTCTTTGATTCTGCCGACTATTTGACCTTTTTTGACTCGGTAGCCGAGATCGACATTAATTGAAAAATCGCCGGAAATTCCGGCACTGCCGCCAAGCATTTGATCGACTACAATTCCGTCGTCTAATTTAGCGATTAAATCTATTAGCGAAAGCGAACCTGGTTTAATCAAAACATTGAACAAACTCGGCGTGGGATAGCTGCCCAAACCCGGGCGAAATCCGTTGCCGGTGGTGCCACTGCCCAAGGCTCGACCGGTGGTGCGATCGGTATAAAATAGCTGCAACACTCCGCTGTTGATAAAGACGATCGCCCGCGTGGGAGTACCTTCGTCATCAAAAGGACAGCTATAGGGCCCGATATCCGGCTGCTGCGAGAGGGTGACAAGCGGCGATGTCACTTGTTGGCCTAATCGATCGTTCCAAGGCGAAGCGCCTTCGAGTACCTGTTTGCCGTTCAACGCCGCACAGACAGTCCCCCATAATAAATCGGCGGCTTTGGCTGTAAATAGCACCGGCACCCGGCCCGTGGCGGGGGCTACATTGTCTTTCGCCCATTCTAAACGCTGCAAAACCCGCTTGGCGCTGGTATTTAAGTCGAGGGTGCCGCGTTCGGTTTCGCCTTCCCAAATGTTGAGGAAATCTTCTCCCCGCACTAATTCTGCTGATAAATAGCCGCTGAGAGTGGTGTCGGTGTGACTGGAATCCAAGCCTTTGGTGTTCACCAAGCGGGTGCTCTCGATTTCGCAGTCGAGTTCGGCGGTGCAGAGGCTTTCTGGATAGGCTTCGCGGACGATCGCGATCGCCTCTTTTCCCCAGTTTACTAGCTGTTCGGCCGGCACCGACACTCCGCGATCGGGATAAACAACTTTCTCACCGGTGCCGAGTTCGATGGTTTCCGGTTCGTTAAGTTGCGAAAGTGCGATCGCCCTGTCCACCAAAATTTGCAGTTCCACGGGCCCGTAGGCCACCGCCAAACCCGGCCGCCCATCTCGCCACAGCCGCAGGGCAATGCCTTCTGCTTGGGCGGTTTCTAGCTGTTTGAGGCGGTTTGCTTCAAAAAAGACCGGCCGCGAGAGGGATTGCGATTCCAACACCTCAGCAGCTTCTGCACCTGCTTTGGTGGCTAGTTCTAGCAGTTGTTCTGCTGATTGGTGATTGGTCATTGTTGTCGGTGGTTGGTTATTGGTTATTGGTTATTGGTTATTGGTTATTGGTTATTGGTTATTGGTTATTGGTTATTAGTTCTTGGTTATTAGTTCTTGGTTATTGGAAGTCACAACCCATAATCTACAAATAACAAATAACAAATAACAAATAACAAATAACAATTAACAATTAACAACTAACAACTAAATACTTAGTTCGTGCAGCAGCCAAAATCCTGCAAAAGATTCCGATTCGGGATTCGACTGAATTGCTAAGAAATGTACTTTTTTTGCTTGGTTTTTGGCGGCTTCAAATCCTTTCGCTTCTCTCTCAGTTGCTGCGTCTCTAAGATTAGCTAAAATCCAGCGATCGTTAGCTCCCGTATCTAATACCAGCCTAGCGGGTGGGCCGCTCTCAAATTTCAGAAAAGCCAACTCTAAACCCGACATCCAACCTGCCAGGGCTGTTGCTCTCGACGAGTAGATAATTAGTCCCGGAATTTGCGTTTCTGGGGCGAGGCGTGTCATCGGCAGTCCGAAAGCTTCGCCAAATCCGATATCCCACTCGGACATTTCGTCAAAAGCTGCGATCGGCAAACTCACAAACGCCCATTTTTCGCCGATTAAAGCATCCGGCAGCGCAACAGGCGTTTCGGGTATAAATTGAACGCTCGGGTTCACAACCGGTTGATAGCCCGGTTCGGCGGGATAAACCTCTTGCATCCGTTCTTCCAGCCACAGGCTAAGGGCGAGGGTGCGGCGGCTGCAGGCGGCGGGAATGTCCAAGTCATCGCAGGCTTTGGTAATCATGTTCGCCATTTGGCGGCGGAAAAAGCGGATTTTTTCGGGTCGTTTCGGTGCTGCGGCGATCGCATCTTTAATTGCACCCGCCAGCCACAGGGAATTTACGGTAGAACTGGAGCAGAATTGCGAGTAGCGAAACAGAGATTCGGCCTTGTCGCCTACATTCAGCGGGCTTTCGCAGATCAACACTTCCCATTTTTTTTTCTCTCGCTCGTCTATGATTGGACGGCTGTAAAAGTCGAGTTCCCAAATAGTAGCCATGCCGCGCTGTTAAAAATTAATCCTTTCTCATGTTACCGGACAGCGGGCAAGTTTCTGATTCTGACACAGGGCTGTTTCATTCTCTTGTAGGGGCTGCCCCCCGTGGCTGCCCCAATATTTGAAACACCGATTCCCTCGTCCGTGGAGGGGTAGGCATTCTTGGCACTACCCCTACAAAACGATGATTTCCCTGAGAATGAAACAGCCCTGGATTCTGACAATATAAGGCTGATTTTCACTTTCAAGGGCGATCGCACTTTCCCAAAGATTGTGGCTTTCCCCTGCAGCTTCCCGTGTAATTTTTGGCAGCAGTGCACAACCGGACGCATTAGCAACTCTTCGGAGAACTGTGGCGGAGCAATCTCAACCCGCGATCGTTTGTTAAACTTGTGCAAGCCAGGGAAAACAAACAGTATAGCTTGATTCCATGAGACAAATCATTCTCGAAAAGATTGTTTCTACCTTACAACCTTTAGATTTTGTTCTCGCTTTGTGGCAAGGAGGTTCCGCAGCCCACGGATACACCGACGAGTGGTCAGACCTCGATATTGCCGTTGTGGTTGAAGATAATTGCGTGGAAGAAACATTTGAGATTGTTGAACAAGCCCTCGCAGAAGTTGGCGAGATAGAACTCAAATATCGAGTTCCCGAACCCGCTTGGCACGGTCAATCGCAGTGTTTCTGGCGACTGAAAGAAACCCCGCCCTTCTTGCTAATTGATTTCGCCGTTTTTCGGCGCAGCAGCCGCAACGATTTTCTGGAAATAGAGAGACACGGAAATGTACCGATCGCCTTTGAGAAAGTTAATCTAATTGTTCCGCATCCTTTGGATCGAAGCAAGCATTTATCTACAATGCAGTCGAGATTCAACGAAATTAAAATCCGTTTCGATTTGCTGCAACCTCTGGTTAAAAAAGAGATTTATCGCGGACATTTAGTAGATGCGATCGGCAACTATCACAATTGGACGCTTCTACCCTTAGTCGAACTGTTGGGCATGATTTACCGTCCCCACAGATACGACTTTGAACTAAAATATTTTAGCCGAGATTTTCCGCGCGAAATAGTCGATCGCGTCGCACCGCTTTTCTGCATTGCCAACCTTGAAGATTTGGCAGTAAAACAGGCAATAGCGGAGGCTTTTTTTGCAGAAAGTTTACCGCTTGCACAAGCTAATTTTTCCTCTGACAATGCCCTAACACTACCGCCCTAGGCTCAAAGTTTCGTTCCGAAAGCGATTAATATAGTATTATCAACTTATATCTTGCACCATTGTCAATACTCCTTTTTTGAACAGGCAAGATGCCTGTTCCACAGGAAAATCTACTCTTTGTGGAACGGGCATCTTGCCCGTTCTTGAGAAAGATGCAAGATGTGATATCAACCTTAAAGATTAACATCCCATGACAAAACTCAGCGTCAACATCAACAGAATTGCCCTCCTCAGAAACTCTCGAAACATCGGTATCCCCAGTGTTACCGAAGCCGCAAAAACAGTAATTGCTGCCGGAGCTCATGGCGTTACAGTCCATCCCCGCCCCGACGAAAGGCATATCAAAGCCGCCGATGTTTACGAATTAGCCAAAATGCTAACCGTTGAGTTCAACATCGAAGGAAATCCGTTTCAGCCACCATTTATGGATATAGTGTGCGACGTAAAACCGGCTCAGTGTACCTTGGTGCCGGATGCTCCAGACGTGCTAACATCGGATAGCGGTTGGAATATTCCCGAAAATCGCGATCGGCTCTTACCAATCATTCAAAAATTAAAAGACAACGGCATCAGAGTCAGCTTGTTTATGGACGCAGATGCTGCTCTCATGCCGCTAGCAAAAGAAGTGGGAGCAGACAGAGTAGAACTGTATACGGAACCCTACGCAACTGCTTTTCGCGAAGGGAGAGTAGAATCTGTTTTTCAACAATATGTCTTAGCAGCTAAAGCCGCTCAATCAGCAGGTTTAGGGGTGAATGCCGGACATGATTTAAATTTGCAAAACTTAGCTAAATTTTGCTCGATTCCTGATATACTAGAAGTATCGATCGGTCATGCTTTAATTGCGGAAGCGCTAGAAATGGGGTTGTCCAAAACAGTACAAGCTTACCTAAAAATTCTGGCTGATTCGTAGTACAAATTAACCTAGTGTAGGAGGGCGGATTTGGCAGGGAGAAACTCGTTTGGGTCAGAGATAAGAGCTAAATCCGCCCTCCAAACATACAGTATCAAAACTTACGCAAAAAATGGTTAGACACGGTACAAATATGGTAAGGTGGGGTTCGCAGCGACCTAGATAATTAGGCGATCGTCAATCGATTTTAGATTTTAGATTTTAGATTTTAGAATTGAAGCATTGACCCCACGGATAAATGCGGGGGGCAAGTTTCATCGGATACAGGTTTTTTATTTCTCGACGGATGAATCCGGGGGCTTGTATCCTGGATGCTTTCGGTAAAGAATGAAGTAACACTAGGGGCCGTAACCCCCCCCGTGGGGGTGCTAGCCGTGTTCTAGTAGCAACGCTCCTCCCAGAGCCAAGACACCGTGTTTTTTGCGTGTGGGCATTTCTTTAGCAAGAACCTCGGAAAAAGCTTTAATTTTCCTAGACCAAATTACTAATATTCTGTGATGATATTATCCGTAAGGAGTATCATTAAAATGTCCCGACAAACTGAGGCTACTACTTAGCTCCCGCACTGCCAATTTGCTACCAGCAGGTTTTGTGCAAGTACGGGATATTTGCGTGTATCCTATATCCTCCTGTAGCCTCTGTGCGATCGCCAGATTTGATCCGGTGAAAACAGGCAAACACAAGTAACCATATACAATTCCTTACCCCCTCGGAAGTGCGACATGAAAAAACTAATTTTACTGACAGGAATGCTACTCATGATGGCGGCAAAATCAGTATTTGCCAGCCCAGTAGCCCCAAAAATTGCACCGAGCGAGCTGATGGCTGCTTCGGAAATTACAGAAACCCTTAACAAACCCGTTACCTCTGAATCAGTTCCCAACCTCGAACCGATCAAGCGAATGTCAACCTCGGAAATCCGAGAAACCATCAACCAACCCACCACCTATATTTTTGAAGGCGTCAAAGGGCGAGAACTCACTCTCTCCCTGTGGGCGGGACAACTGACAGCCGAACTGTACAGTCCCAATGGTGAAAATATGGGGGTTATTGAAAAAGCAGACAATCAGTGGATGGGCCAGTTGCCAGAGTCCGGCATCTACCGCGTGCGAGTTACCCCGAAAGGTGAAACCACCAGCTTCGTACTCGGACGCGACTTTAACGCCAAGTGGACTTATAGGCCCGATCGCGCAATTCCCATAGCATTCAAGGAAAAACAAGCCACAATCAAACTCAAAATGTCCGGCTACCAAATCCAGCCTATCACGGTTCAAGGCCAGCAGGGACAGACAATTAGGGTGACAGCTAGCAACAAAAATCTAGATCTGGCGATCGAATCTCCGATGGGACAACTCCTGGATCAAGGCGAAGGTCAAACTTTTGCTCAACTACCGGAATCCGGCACTTACCGGGTAATCGTAGTTGCCAAGAGGCCGGTCAAGTCCTCAATCCGAGTTTCTGTGCAATAGCAAAGATTGCACAAATACAGTCGGGCGATCGAATTTGCGCCACAAAAAAAATAGCTCGCCCCATTGGCGAGCTGTTTTTTGTGTAACATCAACCTTGGATCAGGGCTTCAAAACGTTCTTGTTTCCAAATGCAGCTTAAATCCGGGTCAGCTAAAGCTAGCTCTCGGTATAAATTAGGGATAAACTCAACAGCCCGCTGCAAATTGTCAAGGGCCAAATCAGCAAATCCCAGTAGCGCATAACAGCAAGCTTTATTGTAAAAAGCGTTAGCAAAATCAGGATGTATTTCTAAAACTGTTTCGTAGCAAGCAATCGCCTCAGAGTAGCAGCCTTTTCGCGCCAATTCCACGCCTCGGTTGTACCAAATTAAATAATCTTCAAAGGGACGCTCAGATGTGGGAGTGAACTTGGCATTTCTCTGATTTAAACCTACTAATTTCTCCAAAGCAACTCTCCGTTCGCCCACAGCATCAGCTCTGCCCGGTTGTAGAGCGATCGATCGGCTAAAACTAGCCACTGCTTGTTTGTAAAGTCCCATAGAGTTCGCAGCTATACCGCGATTGTACCAAGCCTTCGCGTCATCAGGCTTAAACTCGATCGCCCGCTCAAAACTGTTGAGCGCCTGATAGTAAAGCTTAAGTTCCAACAGGGCATTACCTCGGTTGTACCACGCCCAAGCAGCCTCCGGGTACAAATTTAAACAGCGATCGAAACTCAGAACCGCCTTCTGGTACAGTCCCATATCGATCAGCGTCAGTCCCCGGTTGTGCCAAATACTTGCCGCGCACGGACTGAACTCCAGAGCCCGGTCAAAACTGTTGAGAGCCTCCAAAGGGCGCCCCAACTTTCCTAAAGCAATAGCCCGGTTGTGCCAGCCAAAGCTCGCATTCGGCTCCACCGCCAAGGCCTCATCAAAACTCTTCAGCGCCTCTAAGTGCCGTTCTAATTTCCCCAGAGCCATACCTCGGCCGAACCAAGCCTTATAATGATCTGATTGCAACTTCAAAGCTCTGTTAAAGTTCGCCAGAGCACCATGATCGTCGTTAGCTTCGAGGTGGCGCGAACCCAGATGGTAGTACCAAGCCGCTTCCAAGTTTTGAATTAAGTTCATAATATTTTGTATCTATCTTAGGGATGATTCTACATGAAATCATACCTGGAGTAAAACTGTAATTCCACTAAAAATCTGAAAAATTTGATACAGGGCGATCCCCCGTACACAGTGCCAGTAACAACCTCAACAATTTGCGGTCGAAACTAACTATTTTCCTCTCGTAAAAAGCTCTGTTAGCTAACCGCACTCATCGTTTTTTAGAGCTGCTGCGAATCTTAACTCTGCGTGAATCACGCAACTATTTACCGCATCCCGAATTAGGTTTGCAGTTACACAAAAAGTCCTAGGGCGCCCCAAGTCTAACTGCAAATCTGCTAGTGCTAATAGCTTCTACTTCTGGTTGCCCAATTCAAGCAACCACAACCGCTGTTTTAGCATTCTCACTCAACAGCAACTGGCCTGTTGCATCAATACTAAAATCTTTCCCCAGCAGAAAACCCTTGCCCATCAAGCGCTGGCAAACAACCAGGGCAGTAATCCGGCGAATTTCTTCCATCACGTCAGCAGGAATCAAATAACTCAAACTCCAGATCACGGACTCGCAGTCATACCAAATCAAACGCTCAATACTGACAATCATCAAAGCAGCTAAACTGTCAACAGACACCCGCCCTCTGAGATCCGCAATCAAATCCTTACCAATTAAGCTATTGCGAGTCATCATCGCTCTAGCCATCTTCCCAATTTCTTGTTCGAGTTCTAAATGATTCATGCTTGGCACTGGCTTTTATATTTTTAAAGCACTACTAAAAGTAAAAACAGTAGCCGCTACCAGGCTCTGCCCTAGCGTAGCTGACGCAGGCTCTACCGTAAGTCCTTTTAACAAAGTATACCTAAAGAAAGAGCCAAAATGTATCTAAAGGCAGATACCAAAATATAATTTTGTCAAATTAATTAGCTTTGCCAAGCCCTAGAAGAGTTACTGGCAGCAGCGAAGGAGCGCATTTTTGCCCGCCGAGGTCCAGGGTCTACTCTCGCTTGACTGTTTTGATCCCAATCCAGCGGGTCAAATATGTAAGCTTCTTTAAGTTGACTACCAGGGTGTACGTCGCTTTAGCGCTCGGCGATGCTATCTTTCTTCTATGAAATTGGAAAGCCCAGTTTGGTTAGCGCCCGGACGAGTTTACTGGGGGGTTGTTTGTTTTCGGCATTGGTCAATATGCGGGGTTCTGAGTCGGTTTTGGGGCGCACGGAGAGCCTGAAGCTGGTCGATCGAATTCACATTGTCGCGGTCTATATCTTTGCAGGCGCTCTTGCCACCGTCTTTTTCCGATTAACAGCAGAAGCAGGGCAAGCAAAGCAGGCAATGTGGCTAGACAGTCGCCTTTTATTTCTGGTCTTGACAATTTCGTTTATCGTTCAGAGCGCGTCATCTCCTATGTGGCGATCGTAAACTTTAAAACAATTAATCAACTTTTTGCAAGCATCGTTAGGTGGTACAATCAGGGGTTGCTTAGCAAGGGAGTTGATGAGTGAGGGGGTATATTTCTAAACAGCATCATCCTGCGGTTAGAGGAGTTGTCAAGGGACTACCCCTAATTGGTTGCTTGGCGATCGCGGTTTTTAGCTGCTGGCTCAATCAAACTTTGCCCGTTCAGGCACAGACTGTTACATCTCCAAAAACTTGTCAAATTGGAGTTTACTTGACATCCTTGCGAGATTTTCATCCAGCAGAGAAGTCGTTTACTGCAAATTTCTGGGTTTGGAGCGTTTGTCCTTTTGAGACTCCAAAACCTTTGGAAAGCCTGAAGGTTGTCAATAGCAAGGAAGTTAACAAGAATTACACAACTTTTTCCCGAAGCGAAAATTTGTCGGATACATTTAAAGCAAATAAAAACGTATTCTGGTCTGAAGAAGAGATTAGCGCAACTTTATATCACAACTGGGACACAAAAAATTATCCCTTCGATCGCCATGTATTGCAAATTCCCCTTGAGGAAACACAATTAGATGCTTCCAGCTTCGTTCACGCCCCAGATTTTGCGAACACAGGTTATCCGAAAGACCTAGATTTGGAAGGTTGGGAAATTAGAGATTTTAGAATCTCTCAAGAGAATTTCCCTTATAGAACAAGCTTTGGTAGTCCGGGAATAAAAAGAGAACTAAATTCCCGATCGCGCTTAGTTATTTCAATTACAATCAACCGCGAGAGTAAAGTTAGCTTTTTTAAACTTGTGATGGGAGTTTATGCTGCTGTTGCACTCTCAATAATGGCATTGTTGCTGGATGAAGAATTAATGGGCATCCTTGTGGGTAATTTGTTTGCAGTTATAGTAAATCTGCAAGCAGCGACCTCGGATTTGGGTAGTAGCAATTCTGTCACCCTGATTGATTTCATCCACATCATCGCCATCATTTACATCTTCATAACAGCAATTGTGCTGGTCTACACTCGATTTTTAAGTGAAGCAGACCAGTCGGATTTGTCACGGTATTTTAGGCGCCGCCTTGCTGTTCCGATCCTGGCTGGATCATTCGTTGTTGTTAATATTGTTGTCATTTCTCATGCGGCGATCGTGGGTTAGATAAAAACGCCAGTTCACAAAAGACTACGAAATAATTTATTGCTTGCTCATTTGGTGCTCATGTGCTAACCTTGAACAAGTTTATAGTCTAAAAATATTCAGTCATCCCTAATAAAAACTGATCGTTACAAGTGCTAATTCTACTTTTCTACGCTGGAAATGACCTCTACGCGATCGACAGTTCGTACATTGTTGAGGTAATTCCACGAGTCAATCTCAGAAAGGTAAAGCACGTACCAGAATACGTGGCCGGTTTGTTTAACTACCGTGGAGTAGTCTTGCCCGTGATCGATTTGTGCCATTTGATCCAAGGTACACCGAGTCGATCGCACCTTAGTACCCGCATCATCATCGTGAAATATCCCCGCCAGAACGAATTGGTACAATACTTAGGACTGATGGCAGAGCGAGTGACCGAGACACTCAGTATCTCAAACAAAGATATTAGGGATTCCAGCATTCGGGTTGAGGAAGCACCCTACTTAAGCGGCACGATTGTCGATGAAAAACGGATAATTCAATGTGTCCAGCTTGAGCGGCTTTTTAGCGATGAGCGACATAATTACTTGTTGATGGGTGAAGAAACTTAATCATAAAGATTCAGCCTTGAATGGAACCTGCTGTTAATTCAATTACCCTACCAGTATTAATTTATACCCCCCCACTTACCATGTTGAACTCTATCACTAGCCGCATCATATTGGGCTTCTCAGTTCCCATACTGTTCCTGATTGTGCTTGGTTCCATGCTGTTTTCAGGCATTGACCACTTAGTTAAATTGCAGACCAACTCAAAGCAAGTCGCTGAAAACATAAATAATGTAGATGCGTATGCTTATGATATCTCTAGGGTTATTGCCAGTATCCGAGGATATGCTCTTTATCCCAAGGACCAATACTATCGCGGGACTTATACTAAAGCCCAAGAAGACATGCTTGTTCACAAGCAGGAATTGGAAAAGATTGTTGAGCCACAGGTGCGAGAAGCAATCAACGCACTCGTCCAGATTGGTGATGAGTACGATCGCGTTGCAGCGGGTGTTTATCCGCTAGTCGATGCCAATAAAATGGATGAGGCGAAACGAGAACTTTTAATTCCCCGTGTTGCCAGACTTGACGAAAGCCGGAGTAGGGTGAATAAACTTCTTCAAGCCAGACTGACAGACAATTTACAGGAAGCCGAGAAAGCCAAGCAGTTTCAGAGTTTACTGATCGTGCTGGGTACGTTGTTGACAATGGTTGCCACGCTGATAAGCGCATGGTTGGTTGCTGCACCCATCCGACGAGAGCTTCCAAGGGTAGTGCAAGCAGCAGAGCAGATTGCTGATGGAAATTTACAGCAAACAATTGAGCTAAACAATGATGCTAGCGAAGTTGGCAAGTTGATGACAGCATTTCACTATATGTCCAAAAAGCTGAATTCGCTGATTCTCCAGATGCAAAAATCGGGAGTGCAAATTAGCACTTCCGCAACTCAGATTGCAGCAGCGGGTAAAGAGTTAGAAGCCACTGTTACAGAACAGCTTGCCTCAACTAATGAAGTGAGTGCAACCTCGCAGGAGATTGCCGCCACTTCTAGAGAGCTAGTCAAGGTGATGGACCAGGTTGAGCTGATGGCGCAGTCTACAGCAATTGCTGCAGGTGCCAGTCAAAATGACTTAAACCGGATGGAAACGGTAATGCGCCAACTTTCAAATGCGACTACTTCCATTGCCACTAAACTTGGGGTGATGAATGAAAAGGCAAACAATATTAACAGTGTTGTGACCACAATTAACAAGGTTGCCGATCAGACCAACCTGCTGTCCTTAAATGCTGCGATAGAGGCAGAAAAAGCTGGAGAATACGGGGCTGGTTTCGCGGTTGTAGCACGGGAGATCCGCCGATTGGCTGACCAAACCGCTGTCGCCACTCTGGAAATTGCCCAAATGATTAAGGAGATGCAGTCGGCAGTTTCTACTGGCGTAATGGAAATGGATAAGTTTAATAAATCTGTTGTTGATAGCGTTGCGGATGTCAGCAAGATTAGCGATCAAATTGCTCAAGTAATTCAGCAGGTGCAAGGATTGACCCCACGCTTTGAGCAGGTGAGCCAGAGCATTGAGGAGCAATCGATGGGATCACAACAGATTAGTGAAGCAATGGGGCACCTGAGTCAAGCATCTCAGCAGACGGTGGACGCTTTACGGGAGACGAACAGTGCTGTAGTGCAGCTTGATGAGGCAGCAAATGGATTACGATTAGAAATTTCTCGATTCAAAACCGCTTAGGCTTACAGATGGTACTATCTGCGATCGCGACATTACTGAGCAAAACTATAGGCTTAGACCCCGATACAATTGGCTCCAACCGGATTGCCAGAGCAGCCGACAATCGTCGAGTCGCCTGTAAATTGCCTGACCTGAAGAGCTATTGGGCACGGTTACAAACCTCCGCTTCCGAATTAGAGGAGCTGATCGAATTACTCATCGTACCAGAGACCTGGTTTTTCCGGGATGGCAAACCGTTTGATTACCTAAAAACCTACGTTACCTCGGAATGGCTGCGCTCGCCAAACCGCAAGACGCTCCAACTGCTGAGTGTTCCATCCTCTACGGGCGAAGAACCTTACTCAATGGCGATCGCGCTACTAGAAGCGGGTCTGCATCCGAAACAGTTCGCGATCGATGCGATTGACATTAGTCATAGATCCCTGGCCAAGGCAAAGCGCGCAGTCTACACCAAAAACTCCTTTCGCGGCGATGCTGGGACAGGGCGAGAGCGCTACTTTCAGCAAACGGCGGAGGGTTACGAACTATGCCAGCCCGTTAGGGGGCTCGTCAATTTTCAGCAGGGGAATGTCATGACCTGCCTGACGCTGATTCAAAAGAAATACGACATCATCTTCTGTCGCAACTTGTTGATCTACCTGCAATCAGAAACGTGCTCAGAGGTATTAGCAGCGATCGATCGCCTACTCATACCAGGAGGGTTACTGTTTGTTGGAGCCTCTGACACTGGAAAAATTGTCGCACACCAGTACGCCTCTGTCCGTCAACCTTTCACCTTTGCTTATCAAAAGTCGAAACCATCGCTTCCAAAACTGGCACCCCTCAATATTACTCAACTGAGACAGGTGCCATCTCAACTAATAACTCCTCAAACCCTTGCCAAGCAATCTTTAGGATTGAAAAATTACTCTGCGCCCGACACTGAGCAAATCAAAGAATCTGATCCATCTGCAAGTTCAAAGGATTTAAGCCCTCAACCCACATCGTCTCTTGATTTACAAACAGTGAAAAAGTTAGCGGATGACGGGCGATCGGCAGAAGCAATCACCCTTTGTAACTCCTATCTTGCCCGTCATCCAACGAGTGCGGCTGCCTACACTCTCTTGGGAGAACTGTATCAAGCCCACCAGCAGAATGCCCAAGCAGAGCGATGTTTTCAACGTGCTATATACTTGGAGCCAACCTCTTATGAAGCGTTAGTTCACCTCGCCTTATTGAAGGAAAATCAAGGCGATACAGTAGGGGCAAAAATCATTCAGCAGCGAATTCAGCGCTTGCAGCACCGTCTCAAAACAGAAGCTTAGAGGGGGAAACCTGATATGTTCAAAAATCTATCCATGCAGGCACGCCTAATTTTCGCGTTCATGTTCATGGGGATTTTGGTGCTGATTGTAGCACTGGTAGGTCTGAGCGGCAGCTCTCGCTTGAGTAAGCACATCGACTCCCTAGCCAGCAATAGTGTGCCCAGCATCTCCGGCTTGTGGAAAATTAACGAAGGAAAAACCCAGATCGAATCATCAGAACGGGGCTTGCTGAATATCAATCTAAACAAAGATGCGCGGCAGGCAGAGATCGATCGCATGGATAACGCCTGGAAGCAAATTCAGGAAGGGTTTCAACAGTACGAAGCGGCTCCTAAGTCTGAGGCTGAACAGAAGGCATATAAAGAGTTTTTGAATACGTGGGATGCGTGGAAGAAAGCCCATGAGGAATTTGTGAGGCGTAATCTCCAGTTCGAGAGACTGGGAGTTTTCAATCTATTTGAAAATTCAGGGGGGAACGCTGGTTCGGCGATCGCTGGCTACAAAGAGCTTGAGAAGCAAGTTCAGGTAAACCGTCAACCCTTCACAGACGCCACCAATACACTTTTGAAGGTGTTGGAAATGAATGAGGATTCGACAGCGGAAACAGAACGTGTATCGGCGAAAGATGTTTCTCAAGTAGGCTTTTGGGCATTTGTGGCAATCCTGATTGGTCCGGGAACTGCGCTGTTATTTGGAATTTTCTTTAGTAACACGATCGCCAAACCTTTAGGAGCCAAAATTGCAGGGGTAGTTGACATTGCCCAAAAGATTTCAGCAGGAGACTTAACCAGCCAAATTTCCCTCGCTGACCAGGAAGATGAAGTTGGTCAATTGCAGAATGCCTTTTACACCATGAACAAAGACCTGAATGCCCTAGTCAATCGCATTCAAAAGTCAGGTAATCAAATCAGCAGTTCTGCCGACCAAATTACGGCGTCTGGAAGAAACCTGGAAGCAACGGTTACAGAACAGGTTGCTTCAACAAATGAAGTGAGTGCAACGGCTCATGAAATTGCCGCGACATCCAGGCAATTGGTAAAAACAATGGAGCAGATCTCTGCAATGGCTGAACAGACGACAGTAGCAGCAGACAATAGCATAAATGATTTAAACCACATCGATTCTGTGATGCGTCAGTTGTTAGAAGCGACTCACGTTGTGTCTTCCAAACTGGAAGTTATGAACCAACGAGCAAACAATATCAGCCGAGTCGTGACAACAATAACGGTTGTGGCAGATCAAACCAACTTACTTTCGCTCAATGCAGCACTGGAAGCCGAGAGAGCCGGAGAATACGGGGCAGGCTTTGCGGTCGTAGCACGAGAGATTCGCCGATTGGCAGATCAAACCGCTGTTGCCACGCTAGAAATTGAGCAGATGATTAAGGAGATGCAATCGGCAGTTTCTATCGGGGTAATAGAGATGGGTAAGTTTACGAAGTCTGTCGCTCATAGCGTCGAAGATGTAGACAAAATTAGCGATCAAGTTACTGAAGTCATTCAGCAGATGCAGGGATTGACCCCACGCTTTGAGCAGGTTAGTCAGAGCGTCGATGAACAATCTCAGGGAGCGCAACAAATTAGCGAAGCGATGGAGCATCTGAGCCAAGCATCTCAGCAGACCGCAGGCTCGTTGCGAGAAACCAATCACGCCTTAGAAGAACTTGACGAAGCTACTCATAGCTTAAAGACAGAGATTGCGCGATTCAAAGTGATGGCTTGACACTCCCGGGCGTGAACGCGCGGGGATTCTTAAGAAACTACCAAATAGTAATTCTTAAAGGCGCTGTCAAAACGCCCCTACCAACTCCGCCCAGGTCAAGTCCTAGCATCGTCGCTACTTTTCTAATGATATTGGCGGCACCATTGCAATCGGCATTGATGTACCAATTTTGCGAGCCAGTTCGATACAAACCACGTTTCACTCGCTTGCCAGATTCTTTCCACCCATCGGGTTTTGCACCAATTGTAGGCAAGAAATCACGGTCAACAAATGAGGCTTTGGAAGTGTAAGATTCTTCGGTCTCAATGAACTTAACTCCGTACTGCTCACACAGTTGAGCAATTCTATTTTTGAGTCTTGCTGTAGGGATTTGGACAAACTTTTGATTATTATTAGCCCCCATATTGATATTTTGTTTCTGACCCTTATTCCAACCAAAGATAACGCGACCAATGCCTCGATCGATACAGTGATTGACGACTAATCGAGCCGCTTTATTCACCGCATCTCGCATTTGACGATTGCGTTTTTCTGTTAAACGTGCTAACTGGTGTGACCAAAATCCATTGGGCTTACCATCCATTAGTCTTGCGACTCGCTTGTTGTACCACTGGTTGATAGATTTTAAGTTCTTCCCGTCAATAATGAAGCTCGTCCCGGCATTACTAACGCAAGTTAGCCAGTTATCAATTCCGTGGTCAATCCCTAGAGCTTTTTCGATGTCAATACCTGCTTTAATGGCTATCGTTTTGTAAATAAACTCAGCGTAAAATTGACCATTGCGGGGTAAAATTTTTAGTTCTCTGATCTCAGCATAGTCGAGGTTTGACGGCATTTCAATGTGGAAATTACTTAAGCCAAACCAAGTTTTGACTTTTCTACCTAATGGGATGACAATTTGATTCTTACTTAGTTTATTTCCTAATGCTTGTTTGGGGTAGGTAACAATATTTAGTCCGTCTTTTGTACGGTAATTAGGGAATTTAGGTCGAGATTCTAATTCGCCCTCTCGAAATAGCTTAATCAAGCCTTTAAAAGACTTTACTGATTCACCAACAGCGCCACAAGTCTGTTGAGCAGCTTGAGCACATAACGCCCGGTAATGAGGATTAAGCTTCAGTTCGTTAATCAAGTCAAACGGGCGGACGTAAATATGACACTTAAAATATATTTGACGAGCATAATAAACAGCACAATTATGCAACTTGTTCGACTCTCCGCAAATATACTCCAAAACCGCTTTTAGTTTTTCATCAGGTTTAATTAGAACCTGTTGACAGCCAAACATTTCACACCTCTTAGTTTTTGTGATATATTAACTATACACCATTAGCCAACAAGAGCAAGTAATTTATGGCAAGGTTGTCAAAAAAAGATTTATGGAAACTGTTAGAAAATACATTGATGGGTCAAAAGGTAAATACAGCAGATTACTGGCAGCCTTCAAACGGCTGCAACTGCGTTTCATACCCTGCGGGAAAGACCGGGGTTTGCGCGTGACGCGCTATAGAACTTGAAAATTGAGAAATTCAACAATGGAAAGTTATTTGAATACGGTACCCATACCAGACGATTCTGAATTTGACCATCCCACCCTGAACGATTGCTGGAATCAGATTGGGGTGATGGGCGATCGCACCTGTGGCGAACTGAAGACGGTTATTCACTGTCGCAACTGCAAGGTTTACTCGGCGGCGGGACGCAGCTTGCTAGAGCGCAATGCTCCACCTGAGTATCTTAAAGAATGGACAGACATATTGTCAGAAGCTTCCACACAGCAGACTGGAATGGGAGAAGGGACGCTAGTTCGCGCCACAGATACCCTTTCTATAATCATTTTTCGTCTTGGTAATGAACGGTTAGCATTGCCAGTCAACATCTTGCAAGAAGTGACTCATCCTTATGCCATTCATACCGTCCCTCATCGCAGTAACTCTGTATTTTTGGGGTTGGTCAACATTCGCGGTGAAACACTTCTCTGTATTTCGCTCAGAGACTTACTCGGTCTAGAGCCTCTCGCCGAATCACCAGATTTCTCCAATACGATTAATCCGCAACGAATGATTGTGGCTGGAAAGAATGAAAACAAGTGGGTATTTCCAGTGGATGAGGTTCATGGAACTTACCGCTTTCATCTCAATGAGTTCAAAGATACTCCTGTTGTCATTTCCAAAGCATCGGAAGCTTACACCAAAGGGGTAGTTACTTGGCAAGGCAAGAAGATCAACTTTTTGGACTCTGAACTATTCTTTTACACCCTAAGTCACAAGGTTTTTTGACCATGAGCGATGATTCTATGCTGGAGCTATTTCGTCAGGAAGTTGAGACGCAGGTTGCGATCCTGACTCAGGGACTACTGATCTTGGAAGCTAACCCGCAATCTGATGAGGCTCTGGAAGCGCTGATGCGGGGAGCTCACTCGATTAAAGGTGCTGCTCGAATTGTTTCTCTAGATGCGGTCACTACTCTGGCGCATTGGATGGAAGATTGCTTTGTGGCAGCGCAGAGCCAGATCATCACGTTAGGTTCCGACCAAATTGATGTGTTACTGCAAAGCGTTGATTTGCTTCAAGGGCTTAGTCAGGTAATGGAAGTCGATTTAGTTGAATGGTTGGCCCAAACAACTGGAGAGTTTGAGAGGTGTTATGAGGCGATCGTGGCTCTGCTACCTCCAAATTTTAGGGCTGCTCGCTCAATGTCCCTGGTTCCAGTCGATCAAAACTCAGCGCTCAGCCCAAGCGAGGGTCAGGAAATTGCCACGGCCCAGACGCTCGCAACCCCAACTGATAGGGTGGTGCGAGTCACGGCAGAAAATTTGAACCGGATTATGGGGTTGGCGGGTGAATCGCTGGTTGAGGCAAATTGGCTGCAACCTTTTGCCGATTCCTTTACTGCCCTCAAATCTCGTCAATTAGAGCTTGCCAGACTTCTAGAAACGGTTCATACTACATTAGCGAACACTCCAATTAATTCAGAAAGCCAGCAAGTTCTGCATACTGCTCGACGTAAAGCACAAGAATGTCGGGAAATGCTCACCGATCGCTTGGGTGAACTGGAACTATATGCTCGTCGCACAACCAACTTGAGCGATCGGCTTTACCGGGAAGTGATTGCCTCCCACATGCGTCCATTTATTGATGGAGTACAAAGCTTTCCTCGCATGGTTCGTGACCTAGCACGAGGATTGAATAAGCAGGTCAAGCTAGAGATTGTCGGTCAGTCAACCCCGGTCGATCGTGACATCCTCAAGAAACTGGAAGCGCCCCTGACTCACATGATTCGCAATGCGATCGATCACGGAATCGAACCGCCATACGAGCGAGAGGCAGCAGGCAAACCGATGGAGGGAACAGTTCGCCTAGAATCATTTCATCGTGGCGGTATGCTGGTAATTACCATTTCCGATGACGGAAGAGGAATTGATATCGATCGGATGCGCCAAAAGATTATCGATCGGAATTTAGGTTCAGCCAAAACTACTGCTCAACTTAGCGATGCTGAAATCATCGAGTTTCTGTTTCTACCTGGATTTTCTACAGCCGAACAAGTGACTGAAATTTCAGGACGTGGTGTGGGATTAGATATTGTCAAAAGTATGGTGCAAGAGGTTGGTGGAACCATTCGCGCCACATCTCAATTCCGAAAGGGTACTAATTTTCACTTTCAACTTCCCCTGACGCTCTCAGTTGTCAGGACGCTAATTGTCGAGATTTCTGGTGAACCTTATGCCTTTCCCTTAGCACGAGTGGAGCAGATTGTCAAACTCGACAAATCGGACATTTATGTTGTGGAAGGTCGCCAATATTTCACTAAAGATGGTCAAAATATCGGGTTGATTGCAGCGAGCCATGTTCTGGATTTACCGGAGGCTTTATCCTCCGATGATGCGATCTGTGTAGTTGCGATCAGCGATCAATCCAACGCTTATGGCTTGGTTATAGACAAGTTTTTAGGTGAACGGGATTTAGTGGTGCGTCCACTCGATCCGCGTTTGGGTAAAGTTCGGGATATTAGTGCCTCTGCTCTAATGGATAATGGCTTGCCAGTTTTAATTATGGATGTTTCTGATTTGGTGCAATCCATTGACAACATCCTCAACAGGGGTCAAATGAGACCTGTTGATGTTAACAAAGCAAAAAAAGCAAAAGGCAACGCTCGCCAACGCATTTTAGTTGTGGATGATTCCATTACTGTCCGCGAAATGACCCGAAAGCTGCTGCAAAATCGAGGCTACGATGTGGATGTTGCTGTAAACGGAATGGATGCTTGGATAGCCATTCGGAGCAATCCTTACGACCTTGTATTGAGCGACATCGATATGCCTCGTATGAATGGCATTGAACTTGTCAAGCAAATCAAAGACCATCCCAAATTTAAGTTGCTTCCGGTGATTATCGTGTCATACCGCGATGCCGAAGACGATCGTATTCAGGGTATGGAAGCTGGGGCAGACTATTACATCACCAAAAGCAGCTTCCATGACGACACATTAGTTAATGCGATCGTCGATCTGATTGGACAATAGCCAGGGAATCTGAGTTAGCTATAGCAATCCTAAATGATATCATGTCCGGTCGATTACCATTCATCAGGTAGGGGCGGGTTCACTAACAATATCTGCCAATAATTGACAATCTCAAAAACCCGCCCGGCCGGGATATTATGGTCAATAGATCGGACATGATATGAGTCGTAAATTTTTTACCCCACCCCAACCCTCCCCGAACCCGCAGTTCGGGAGTAAGAAATTCACAAATGATTTAGGATTGCTATAAGGATGAAGGGTAGGCTAAAATTTATGATTTTCCTACGGAAAGATTTACAGTGGATACATCCACGGTCAAATAATGCCTGTAGTTATAATGAGAATTGCGATTGTCAATGATATGGCTATGGCAGTGGAAGCCCTCAAGCGAGTGCTGCTAACCGTTCCAGGTTATGAAGTGGCATGGATTGCACGGGATGGTGCAGATGCGGTTGCCCACTGCGCCAAAGACACCCCCGACTTAATTTTGATGGATCTATTCATGCCAATCATGGACGGTGTGGAAGCCACCAGCCAGATCATGAAACAGTCTCCCTGTATGATTCTGATTGTGACTGCAAGCGTCGGAAAGAATGCCGGGAAGGTTTTTGAGGCAATGGGGCATGGTGCCCGTGATGCAGTGAACACTCCCGTCTTAGGAATCCCAGGAAATCCAGAGTTTGCCCAACCGTTACTGACAAAAATTGCGACTCTTAGTAAGCTAATTGGCAAATCATCTCAATCCTCAACTCCAAAATCCCAAACTTCAAAATTTACTTCATTCTCCACACCTTCGAGCCTACTCCCTCCGCTAGTGGCGATCGGTTCCTCAACAGGTGGCCCCAAAGCTCTAGCCACCATTCTCTCCCGCCTACCAGCAAACTTTGGTGCGGCTATTGCGATTATTCAACATGTCGATCTGCAGTTTTCGGCGGGGCTGGTGGATTGGCTCAATCAACAAACACCCTTGACAGTGAAAGTAGCTAAAATAGGCGATCGGCTGGAGAAAGGTATTGTTTTAGTTGCAGGTACTAACGATCACCTCAGTCTTCGTTCTGATTTCACTCTGCACTACACAAAAGAACCGATTGACTATCCCTACCGCCCATCAGTAAATGTGTTCTTTAAGAGTCTTGCCCAATACTGTAACCACAAGGAAACCGCTGTGTTACTGACTGGGATGGGACAAGACGGTGCTGACGGAATGAGCCTTTTGCGATCGCGCGGATGGCACACGATTGCTCAGGATGAGAAAAGTTGTGTTGTATATGGAATGCCCAAAGCGGCAGTTCAGCTAAATGCAGCGGTTGAAGTTCTGCCTCCTGAAGCGATCGCCGATCGGTTAATTCAGCGAGTTTTGTTCAAATAACTCGGTATTCTCAATGTAAACAATGATTAAGCCAAGAGAAAGAAGTAGGGAGCATCTCAATGAAAGCAGCCCTCCGCTAAAAATTGGAGTTAGGAGCCAGGAGTCAGGAGCCAGGAGAAAAGAGGAAGAAGGAAGAAGGAAGGAGCCAGAAGAAGTGTTTTTACAAATATGAGATGCTCCCAAGAAGTAGATGAGTGATACAAATTTGGTAGACTAGACAATCCACTGTAAAGTCACCAGTTTTTTTTACCAAAAACGACCATAGGTTTTTTCTCAAGAGTTTTATTAGATCATCGCTTAAATAAAATATCAAAGAACACTCGCTTACTGAAGCCCTCCTAGTCGCTTAAATTCCAGCCGGAAAGAAACGTAAGTTTTCCGCATCCCGTTTATTTTGTATAATAATAAATAAAGTAGTTACTTTGGAGAAAAAACAGCAATGGCTGCAAACCAGGCAGACATCGATATTGCCCCCTTGATCGACTACGGCCTGATCGACCCCACCGCCACGCCAGAGCAAGTAGAACACTGTTGCCAACAAGCAGAGAGATTTGGCTTTGTCACAGTTTGCGTGTATCCCGCCTACGTCCGACAAGCAGTTGAGCTGCTGCACGGCAAACGTCCCAAAGTCTGTACAGTTATAGGTTTTCCCACCGGTGCTTCGACTTCAACGGTGAAAGTTTACGAAGCTCTAGAAGCAGCAGATAATGGAGCCGTAGAGTTAGATGTCTCCGTTAACTTAGGATTGTTGAAAGCTGGAAGAATCGACGAATTCCACCGGGAATTAGCCCAAATTTGCGAAGAAACTAATCTCACCATTAAAGCAATTATCGAAAGTTCGCTTCTTTCCGATGCCGAAAAACAATTAGCGGCTGAGATTTGTATGGAAGCTGGTGCCGCCTACATCAAAACCAACACTGGCTTTTTTGGCCCGGCGAAAGTTGACGATGTGCGACTGCTGAAGGAAGTTACGAAGGGACGGATTGGGATTAAAGCTGCCGGCGGAATTCGTACTCATGAACAAGCTCTAGATTTGGTAATAGCTGGGGCAACTCGTTTGGGGACTTCTCGTGGCCCTGAATTACTCCGCCAGCGCGATAATTTAGATAATCGTTGACAGTTGACAGTTGGCTGTTGACAGTTGGCTGTTGACTGTTGACTGTTGACTGTTGACTGTTGACTGTTAACTGTTGGCTGTTAACTGTTGATATCAAATCCACTCTTCATCGGAATAGTAAATTCCTGTTCACTGTTCACTGTTCACTGTTCACGGCGTCAACAGTCAACCGTCAACATCATGTATGAGTGTTACCGGAAATGATATGATGGGTATTCATGGGCAATTAATCAATTGTTTATCATCAATTGTTTCAAGGAGTTAATAGGGACAAGTTCCCCAGCTACAAGTTTATCAATTAGCAAAAGTAATCTCAAAAGAAATATGGTTTATTGTTAAAAGATGGGACTACTTTACGAGGGATACGATGGATCAATAAATCGTGAGATCGGCTGATAAGGTTGGTGCTAATATTAGCGAAGGACATGGAATCCCTAGTTATCAAGAGAATCAGCGTTCCGTAAAAATGACCATAGGTTCATTAAACTAAATAAGACACTGGTTAAGAATTGCCTACGAGCGTAATCTTTTAAGTCAAAAAAATAGCGATGGAGTGCATCCGTTATTGAAGGAAGTTTTATCAAAACTTAATGCCTATCTTAAGTCACTAAAACAAAAAGCTAAAGGTTAACAGCCAACAGCCAACAGTTAACGGTTAACAGCCAACAGTTAACAGTCAACAGTCAACAGTCAACTAACAAATGATTAGAACTTACAAAGCAACTGGAATCAATCTTAAGAGTGCGCCCATCGGCGAATCCGATCGAGTGCTGACAATTTTGACACGGGAATTCGGCTTAATTCGAGCCGTAGCACCGGGTGTTCGCAAACAACGATCGACCATTGGCGGTAGAAGCGAATTATTTGTCGTTAACGAATTGCTAATTGCCAAAGGCCGATCGCTCGACAAAATTACCCAAGCCGACACGGTACAATCCCATCCGGGTTTGAGCCGCAACCTAGGGAAACTCGCAGCCGCGCAATATCTGGCCGAATTGGCGATCGCCAGCGCCCTTTCCGATGAGCCCCAAGAAGAACTCTTTTGGTTGCTGGGCGAACATTTGAGCCGTTTGGAGCGTTTGTCCGATCGCACAGAAATCCAATCTGCCGCCGTGCTGATTGCTCACCTCACCCACGGCATTTTTCACTTGCTAGCCTTAGCCGGCCTCGCGCCGCAAGTCCAAGTCTGCTGCGCCACCAGAGGGCCGCTCATCCCCAATTTCACCGATCCGAACTGGCAAACCGGGTTTAGTATACCCTCTGGGGGAACCTTCAGCTTGTCCGAGCTAGCTAACCTAGAAGCAGAACTCTCTTCAGAAATCGGTAGCTTATACAAATCCGCTTCCCGTTCCCGGCAAACGAATGGCAGCAAACACTTGACAAATTTTGAGATAAATGCTAAGGAATTAGCAGCGTTGCAACAGTTGGCTAGTCCAGAACTAGGAGAGGGGATTGCCGATCGAACAACTTGGGTATCAGTAGAAAATATTTTGCGACAATATGCCCAGTATCATTTAGGTTGCACGATTCGATCGGGAAGCTCGATAGACACCTACCTAGAGAGTTTTGAGTTTTAAATTTAGAGTGTGGATTTAAATAGGTGAAGGGGCGATCGAACATCGCACCCCCAGCCTGCCGGATACCCGAACCTGCGGGTCTTTTCAGGTAAATTCTCAAGGTTGTTGCGACATCAGATAATAGATAAAGATAAAGTTACGAGATTAATAAACTTAGGGGTTAACACCTCAATTTCAAATTCCCATCCCCCCAACCTGCACCATCCCAGGCCATCCACCCCAAATCCTATGATGCGACTGTCTGATTCTGATTTGAGAATATCTGTATTAGCTGTGACCCACCACAAAATGGAAGAACGAGAAAATTTTCCCGATTTTCGCTCCGAGCCGGTCTTGGCCGATCGACAATGGAGCAACGTCCCAGACCCAGAAATGGGTAAATATCCCACAACTCCCGAAACAGAGTCAAGCAACGGCAAAAGCCCACAACCCGAAGCAATCTCACCGGTTCCCACACCAGAGCCAGCAGCAGAACTCTCCGAGGCAGTAGCCGAAATTCCCGAAAAACAAACGGGATTTCTGCCAGTGCTCAAAAACCCCAATTTTCTAGCATTGTGGAGTGGGCAAGTTTTTTCGCAACTAGCAGATAAAGTTTATCTCGTACTGACGATCGCCCTCGTGGCCAGCCGCTTTCAAGCGCCAGATCAAACTATCAGTAGGTGGGTATCGGCAATCATGATCGCCTTTACCATTCCCGCAGTGCTGTTCGGGGCGGCTGCAGGCGTGTATGTCGATCGGTGGTCGAAAAAAGCAGTGCTCGTCGCCACAAACCTGCTGCGGGGAGGCTTTGTTTTAACATTGCCCGTGCTGCTGTGGCTTTCTGACGGGTGGGAACTCGGTCAACTGCCGCTGGGATTCTGCTTGCTGCTGCTAGTGACATTCCTAGTCTCGACTCTAACTCAATTTTTCGCCCCAGCAGAACAGTCAGTGATTCCCCTAATTGTGGAACGCCGCCACCTGCTATCGGCAAACTCCCTCTACACCACAACCATGATGGGTTCGGTGATTATTGGCTTCGCAGTGGGAGAACCCTTACTAGCTTTAGCCGACACCCTATTTTCCAACCTCGGCGGCGGACTCGGCATCGGCAAAGAATTAGTAGTAGGGGGAAGTTACGCCTTCGCCGGAGTGCTCTTGCTGTCGATGAAAACAGGCGAAAAAAACGAAGTCGAACACGAACCGCCGCACCCCCTAGCAGATTTGCGAGATGGCCTGCGTTACATCAACGATCAACCCAAAGTTCGCAATGCTTTAATTCAACTAATTATTCTATTTTCCATTTTTGCAGCCTTGGCAGTTCTAGCAGTTCGGCTGGCAGAAATCCTCCCCGGTATGAAAGCATCACAATTTGGCTTTTTGCTGGCGGCGGTGGGCGTTGGCATGGCTGCTGGGGCGACGACAGTCGGCTATCTCGGCCATAAATTTTCTCACTCCCAACTGAGTTTAATCGGATCTGTTGGCATGGCACTTGCTTTGATGGGCCTTTCTGCATTTACAGACCATTTGTGGCTGTCGGTGCTGTTCATTACCCTGTTGGGTTTATTTGCCTCATTGGTGGGAGTGCCGATGCAGACTACAATTCAAGCAGAAACCCCAGAAGAAATGCGGGGAAAAGTCTTCGGGCTGCAAAACAATGCCACTAATATCGCTTTGAGTTTACCGTTGGCTTTGGCCGGGGTAGCGGAAACATTTCTGGGTTTGCCGACAGTATTTTTGGCTTTAGCAGGATTAGCGATGGGTGGGGGTGTCTTAACCTGGTATATTTTCCGTAGCAGTAATAGCAAAGTCGATCGAATCTAAAAAATAACAAACTCTGATTTACTGGAATGCACATCGCTTGGCTAGGAAAAAAATCACCTTTTTGCGGTAACGTCACTTACTCCAGGGAAGTCACCAACGCACTATTAGACCGGGGATACCAGGTCAGTTTCCTGCACTTTGCCCAAGAGGCGGACTCACTGGACAGGAACAGTACGGGGTGGAACATGGCAAATGGTTCATGGGGAAAGGGAATTACTCAAACCTCATATACCACTTCGCTTTCGTCCGCCAGTTGCAACGAAGTCTCTTTACCCTGTCACTACAAATCCCAAATTTATACGATTCCGACTCTCAAGTCCCGCACAGTGCTGATGAAATCTCTGCGGCGGCTGAAACCCGATGTGGTTCACGCTTCCCTGACGCTTTCGCCTCTAGACTTTCTGCTGCCGGAAATTTGTCAAGAATTGAATTTGCCTCTGGTGGCGACTTTTCACCCGCCGTTCGATCGCAAATTGCGGAATTTGACATCGGGAACCCAACACCTGATGTATCAACTGTACGCTCCGTTTTTGGCCAACTACGACTCGACGATCGTTTTTTCTCAGATTCAGCGGGATATATTGGTGAAGTTGGGAGTGCCACAGGAACGAGTGGCTGTGATTCCCAACGGTGTGGATGCTGTTAAATATTCTCCAGGGCCTTCGGGCTTGAAGTCGGAATTAAAGGCCGATCGAGTTTTTGTTTACCAAGGCCGCATTGCCCAGGAGAAAAATGTCGAGTCGATGCTCAAGGCCTGGAAACACTGTAATTTTGGCCCTGGGAACGTATTGGCGATCGTAGGCGACGGGCCCCTTGCCGCCTCGCTGCAACTGTTTTACGGCGAAGATGATGGCATTGTGTGGCTCGGATTTGTTGCCGAGGAGGAACGCCGGATCGAAATCCTCCGGGGTGCTGACGTATTTATTTTGCCTTCTTTGGTGGAGGGACTGTCGCTGTCGCTGCTGGAAGCGATGGCCTGCGGTTTAGCTTGTTTGGCAACCGATGCCGGTGCTGACGGCGAGGCATTGGAGGAAGGCGCGGGGATAGTTTTGAACACTCAGCGGGTACGAAGTCAGTTGCAAACCTTGCTGCCACTGTTTTGCGATCATCCTGAGTTGGGAATGCTGCTTGGTCAAAAAGCACGCCAACGGGCGATGGAGCGATACACTCTCAGTCAGAATATTACTGAGTTGGAAAAGCTGTACTCTGAGGTTTTGCAAAAGCAGCGGGTGCCACTTCGCGGTTTAGCATAATTCAGCAGGAAGAAGGAACTCCGAACCCGTTGAAATTAATCCGTGTATCCGTGTCAAAATTCGTCTCGTGCCTTCCTTCTTCCTTTGCAAATGACTTTTACTCGTTTACTCGTTACCAGGCTCCAGCCAGGTAACGCAGATCCGGAGGCTCTGCCTCCATTTTCCAGTCGAGGCAGAGCCTCGCTTATATGGGTTCCCAGGCATATCCTGGGAACCAGTCAACATTGCTCGTTGCCTACCCTCCCGGGCGCAAATAATCCAAAAGTCGATCGCCCGAATCGGCCCGAATCAAAGCCACCACAACATCCGGCAAACTTCCCAAACTCGGATAAACAAAATAACGCGGTTCCCACCGGGGTCCAAACTTCTCTTTAAAACTGTGCAGTCCCTTAAAATTATAAAACTTGCTCAAGTGATCCGAAAGATAAATCAAAACCCTTTCCAACCGCCCACATTTCTCAGCTTCTCCCACTCCCGCCAAAGCCGACAAACCCAAATCAAATTCTTCATATCCCAATTCTTGACAATGCTGCAACATCGAAGCAAACAAACACTCCATCGTGCCATTTTCCACCTCAGTGCGACGCCGCATTAAATCCACTCCAACTACCCCATCTCCCGCCGATATCATATTAGCAAAAGCACTAATTCTACCGTCGGGAGTGTGGATAGCTACGGCGCGAGTTTCCCGCAAATATACCTCGTCAAACCAACCCACAGAAAACTTTTTTTCCGCACCCTGAACCATTTGCAGCCACTCGTCGCTCACGAGTTTCATTTGTCGCATCAATTCGGGACTTAAAGGAGGTTCGTAAAATTCGATTTGATGGCCTGCTTTTGTAAGTCTGTTGATAGCAGTTCTCAAGTTTTGATTGCTCTTGCCTTTGAGAGTAAAACTTTTGAGATTGACAATAGCTTCTTCGCCAATTTGCACCACTCGAAAACCGAGAGTAGAATACATTTCTAGATCCTGGGGCAAAGTTTGATAAAATGCTGGATACCAATCATTGCGATCGCAAAATTCTTGAAATCCTAGAATTGCTTCTTTGCGGTCTTCAGCAGGTCCGATGGGGTCTCCCAAAGCAATCGCACCTCTACCTTTGGGCACATAGGCGATCGTAGTTTTTCCCGAAGGACTAAAATAATAAGATTTATCCTGAAGCAATGCCAGTCTCGCTAGCGTTGTCCGCCCGTATTTTGCTACAACTTCTTGAGCTTTATTTCGTTCCGAAATACTTGCCGAATCTCGCAGCAGCACCGGCCGCAGCAGCATCAAAAGTGCGTAACCAAGCGTTACCGTACCCACAGCATAAATCGAATCGGCAAAAAAGTTAGCAAACCGGTTTTGCGGAACCAACCCCGCATTGTCCGCCGTAAAAAACATGGCAAAAGTCTGGAATATAGCATCGTCCCAATCGAAATTAACCGCTTGTCCGTTAACTTGAAAACTCCGATCCAGAATGTAAAAACCCGCCGTTCCGTAAGCCAGCGTAAACAGCAAAGCCCCCAGCAAAACCCGGATTCCTTGAGCGATTGAAGGGCGATCTGATTTAGCCGTAAACGTCTTTCGCATCACCAACAACTGAAACAGCAGCACCCCAGAAAGCAAGCTTTCTTCAACATCCAATCCCTTGACTAAATGAATTGCAATAGAAACGATTAACAATCCCACAGTCAGCAACCAAGCAATCCGCTTGCGCCGCAACAAATTAGTTGCCAGAGTTAGCAGCATAAATCCGATAACTGCTGCAAAAAAATGCCCTCCCGCACGCACGGGAAAAGGAAAAAATGGTTCTAGCCAACTTCGGCGATCGGGTAAAGTGGGAGTTACAGCAGACAGCAGGTTAATAACTCCTACCAATCCGGTTAAAAATGATGCAGTCCAGAGTCCAATCCTAGTTTTTTGGGGTAACACTGTTGACCTTTCTAATTTTTCTGTGTTGCCAGTGATATTTTAAACTGTTTTCCAACATAGCTCAAAGAATCGGCTAGATGCTTGTGCCAATAATTCCAACCGACATCCGGGCCAACAATCCCGTGCCCTCCCGGAAATTTGTTAAACTCGTTGGCTATACCCAAACCGTTTAATTGTTCGTGAAACTTTTGAGTGGAAATCAGAAAATTTTCGTCTCCTTCCCCCGCATCCAAATAAGCGCGCAACTGCTGCTTATCTTTAACAGAAAGTTTTTCCACTAAATATTTAGGACTGTTAGCCTTGCCGCTTTGATCTGTAAAATAACCGCTGTGGCTGAACAGAATATTAAAATTATTCAAGTAGCGCAAACCGATATTAAAAGCTCCCCAACCCCCCGAAGATTGTCCTCCCATTGCCCAGAATTTGGGGTCTTCCAGCGTTCTGTAGCGCGATTTTACGATCGACACTAACTCGGAGCCGATCGCGCTTCCCACCTTACCGTTGGGCCCGTCAAAATACTGCGGGTCCCACAAAGGACTCGTTCCCCGCTTGTCGTTCCCGTCAGGAGTAATTACAATTGATGGCGGCAATCTTTTGCTTTTATATAAATCGTGAAGCACAGAAGTAACAGCAGCTTTGTCCTGATAAGCGCGGGCGTCTCCGTGGCCGCCGTGCAGCAAAAAAATCACTGGATAGCGCTGTTGGGGATTTTTTGCGTACCCAGGGGGCAAAATTAAGCCGTAGGTGCGCTCTGAATTCATAGCTGCACTTTTGTATGTTTTGAGTTGAAAATTTAAGTCAGCATCAGCCACTACTTTCGGAGGGTCTAACTGAGGTGCTCCGGCAATAAAAACGTACCAGTATCCAGTCGCACCGAGGAGGAGGATTGTACCCGCACCCATACCTAAAACTTTTCCCAGCCACTTAGGCATACTTTCAATCTCTCTTTTTTGTCTGCGATCGCAATCCGTACATTATAACAATCAAGCATGAAAACCCCGTGACTTTAGTCCTGGGATGAAAGGCAGAAGGAGGGTTTAGCCTCCCAGTTCCTTTGTGAGAACCCAGTTTTTACGACTAACTTTATAGTATACGAAACTTACGTGTAAAGCTTTGTGAACAACTCAAGCGATATTAAACCGATGTTGTTAGCATAAGGATATCGTGATGAGGTCGAAGTCATGCTAGTTTTTGAATTCAAAGCATACGGAAAAAAGCAGCAATTTGCCGCTGTAGACGAAGCAATTAGAACAGTACAATTCATCCGTAACAAAGCATTGCGCTTTTGGATGGAAAACCCAAAAGTCAACAAGTATGACTTGAATAAGTACAGTGCTGTTTTAGCTAAAGAATGGACGTTTTGCGATGAACTCAACAGCATGGCTCGACAATCAAGCGCAGAAAGAGCGTGGTCGGCAATCGCCCGATTCTACGACAACTGTAAAAAGAAAATTTCCGGGAAAAAGGGTTTTCCGCAGTTTCAGAAAGACAATCGGTCGGTCGAATATAAAACGACCGGGTGGCGGATGGCAACTGACCGAAAATCTATCACTTTTACCGATAAAAAAGGCATCGGAAAACTCAAGCTGAAAGGAACGCGAGACTTACATTTCTATCAGCTTAGCCAAATTAAGCGAGTGCGCTTAGTCAAACGAGCCGATGGATACTACATCCAGTTTTGCGTTCAAGTTGACCGTTCCGAGAAGATTGAAGTTACAGGTAATGCTATTGGATTAGATGTGGGGCTCAAAGAGTTCTACACAGACTCTAATGGTGTTACAGTCGAAAATCCGCGTTTTCTGGGCAAAGGAGAGCGCAGACTAAAGAAAGCCCAAAGGCGGCTTTCAAAGCGAGTCAAAGGCTCAAAAAATAGAAAAAAAGCTAGAGGGATTCTAGGAAAACGCCACCTCAAAATAAGTAGACAGCGTAAAGATTTTGCTGTGAAATTGGCAAGATGTGTTATCCAGTCCAACGACTGTGTAGTCTATGAAGATTTGAGAATCAAAAACATGGTGAAGAATCACTGCTTAGCTAAATCGATTAACGACGCATCTTGGTATATGTTTCGAGTGTGGATGGAATATTTCGGTAAAGTATTCGGAAGGATTACGATTGCCGTGCCAGCCCACGGGACGAGTCAAGAATGCTCTAGCTGCGGAACCATTGTTAAGAAAAGTCTATCAACGCGAACTCACGCTTGTCGGTGTGGATGTGTATTAGATCGCGATCACAACGCAGCTAAAGTAATCCTAAGTCGGGGATTGAGTACGGCGGGGCACGTCGGAACTTGGATCAGAGATCCGAACGCTTGTGGAGAGTTGACCGCTACCGATGTTGAAGTAATTCTGCATCGGCAAGTTGATTCTGCGAATCAAGAATCCCCTCGGCTTTAGCCAGGGGAGTGTCAAATGCAAGTATATTGTAGAACTGTAGGTGAGGTCGATCGCACATTGTGCAGCATTCTCAGTAACGGGCAAGATGCCCGTTCCACAGTTAAACTGCAACGATACATTATTCAATTCTTTAATCTAAAAAGGTATGACTTACAAAAATCCCGCTCCTACAGTTGATATTATCATCGAATTAGCCGATCGCCCGCACCGGCCGATCGTACTCATCGAACGCCGCAATATTCCCTACGGCTGGGCACTTCCCGGCGGCTTTGTCGATTACGGCGAATCGGTAGAAACGGCGGCAAAACGCGAAGCTTTAGAAGAAACGAGCTTGAATGTAGAATTAATTGAGCAATTTTACGTTTATTCTGATCCCAATCGCGACGCCCGCGAACACACTATCAGTATTGTATTCTTGGCTTCTGCAACGGGTGAACCTCAAGCCGCCGACGATGCTAAAAATTTACAATTTTTTGAATCTTGGCAGATTCCCGATCAATTGTGTTTCGATCACGATCGCATTTTACGAGATTATTGGCGTTACCGTCATTATGGATTGCGGCCGCGTTTGTAGGAGGGGAGTTTTTGTTTCTTTGTTCATTTCACATCTTGCAATAATGTCAGCAACAGGCAAGA
>NZ_JAUBPT010000031.1:41385-52152 GCF_036700905.1 Microcoleus sp. S13_C3
TGCCTGTTCCACAAAAACATTAAATGTTATTGCAATAATGTCAGCAACAGGCAAGATGCCTGTTCCACAAAAACATTAAATGTTATTGCAATAATGTCAGCAACAGGCAAGATGCCTGTTCCACAAAAACATTCAATGTTATTGCAATAATGTCAGCAACAGGCAAGATGCCTGTTCCACAAAAAAACTCAATGTTATTGCAATAATGTCAGCAACAGGCAAGATGCCTGTTCCACAAAAACATTCAATGTTATTGTGGAACGGGCTTCTAGCCCGTTCTTGAGAATGGTGTAAAATCTGAGTTCATCCAACTAAATTTTATGACAAGCTTGACAATATTAGGCGGAGGTGCTTGGGGTTCTGCCTTGGCAAATCTGGGAGGAAAAAAAGGATCTCGAGTTAATTTGTGGTCGCGCAGCAGTTCTTTTAGTCTAGAATCAGTTATAACAGGTGCGGATGTTGTTGTTTCGGCAGTTTCGATGAAAGGAGTTGGAGCAACGGTCGATCGACTGCTGGCGTTAGAGTTAAGTCCCAGTACAATTATAGTTACTGTCACCAAAGGTTTAGACCCCGCGACTACACGCACTCCATCTCAAATTTGGCAAAATGCCTTTCCTCACAATTCAATAGTCGTACTTTCGGGCCCTAATCTTTCCGAGGAAATTCAGCAAGGATTGCCGGCTGCAACGGTAGCGGCGAGTGGGGATTTAGCGGCGGCCAAGCAAGTGCAAAATATTTACAGTTCTGATATTTTTCGGGTTTATGTGAATGAAGACCCGCTGGGAACTGAGTTAGGTGGAACTTTGAAAAATGTGTTTGCGATCGCCGCTGGTGTTTGCGACGGTTTACAATTAGGAACTAATGCTAAATCTGCTTTACTGACTCGCGCTTTGCCGGAAATGATTCGGGTGGGGGTTCGTTTGGGGGCTCGCGCAGAAACTTTTTACGGTTTGTCTGGTTTGGGAGATTTGCTGGCTACTTGCAACAGTCCTTTATCGCGCAATTATCGGGTTGGTTTCGGATTGGCTGAAGGCAAATCTTTAGAGCAAATTTTGCACGAATTGCAGAGCACGGCTGAGGGCGTTAATACTACTAATGTGTTGATTGATTTGGCTAATCAACGCGGCATAGAAGTTCCTGTTTCTCGTCAAGTTTATCGCTTATTAAATAGTGAAATTACTCCTGAACAAGCGGTTTTATCGCTGATGGAACGAGCTTTGAAACCGGAGTAATATCACAATAATTACCAGATATTTAGAGCAGCATCACTGAGAATGAGTTTCTTAAAAAAGGCGCTCTAATTTTTTGTACACTTCATCATCGTTACGCTTACCAACTAGAATAATTTCTACCAAATCTTCTTCTGGATTAAAGCTGTAAATAATCCGATACTCGCCACTATCTACCCGATAATAACCCGGATATCCGATTAATTGCTTGCTATCATTAGGTAAAGGATCGACATTCAGCGCTAACACTTTTTTAGCAATTTGAGCCGCTATTTTAGGTTGCAAACCCTTGAGAAAGTCGAGAACTGTTTGTAAACCATCAAGTTTCGCCATTTGCCAGTTGTTTTAGTGTTTCTACAAAGGTTTGAGTACCAACCATTTGAGACTGACTTAGGGCAGATTTTGCGGCTTTTCCTAAAAGCATATCTTCTAATTCCATCAGTCGCTCTATCAAGCGCTGATAGGCATCAGCGGACATAATTACGTGGCTGGGCTGCGATTTATCTGTGAGTAAAACTGGCTCCACAGCAGCTCGGTTAAAGACTGTCCCCTGTGGATTACATACTTCTGCGAGGGTGTAACTTTGCATGACAGATGTTATGAGCGTGGGTTATGTCTATTTTAGGCAAAATCGGCAGGGATTGGGAAGTCGATCAATATTTGGGATTACAAAAGTAGGACTTAGGCAAAAAACCCGGTTTTTGAGAAAAATCGTGCACATCTGGGAGAAATTTCGCAGCAGTCGCCAGCCGTATTTTTCCTGCATTGGGTAATATTGCCTTCTAGAGTTACCCTACCATCTAAGACTGTTCCTTATCATCAGGGGCGGGTTTCACCAACCACAATTGTTGAAAACTAAGGATCTCATAAACCCGCCCCGCCCCTACATGAAGGATGCAACCGGACATGATATAAGCGCGATAAGTACGATCTATTTACCGCCGTAATAAAAGGCAATTTCTTTCTCTTTCAGCGGTGCAAAGTTGGCCGCCACCAGCATTTTATCGAGTTCCTCTTGTCCAATGTGTTTGACACCGATTCGGACAATGCGCGATCGCATTGTATTTGACACGCCACTGCGCTGTCTGCCGGCTTCTAATCCCATCACTTGCTTGTAGAGGTCTAATTTTGCTTGCGGAATCGGAGTACCGTCAAAGTCGATTCCAGAGGCGATCGCCACATCGATCGCATCTGCACCCGTTGTAGATTGAGCCGCTGAGTTTGTTTCTGAAGACATTGTGCTATTAAATAAAAAGGACGATCGTCATTAAAAGTAGTTTAGAGCTAAAAGTACCAAAAGTGAAATAAACTAAACATATTCGATTCAGGACTATTTGACTGAGATATTACACCAATGTCAGCAACAGGCAAGATGCCTGTTCCACAAGAAAATTAATTCTTTGTGGAACAGGCATCTTGCCTGTTCAGAAAAGGCTTATTGAAATTGGTGCAAGATATCAGTTTAACACAAGGGCGATCGCACTTAGCATTTCTTCAAACAACGGATTCCCAAAACTCATCAATTGCACGGAAGCATTTTCGTCAAAGATATCCGGGTAAAATGTGATATAATAATCGCGACTTTTATAGTTGAGATGCCAAGTGCGATTTTCCGAGCGATCGAAGATAGCGCCAATCTGCTTTAAAATCAAAGAATTGACAAACAAATTTTCGATTGTTTCAGGAAACAGAGAAGTCGGCTGCAGAGGTTGACGGATTTCTTGCAAGTCTGATTCTACATCCATCGCTACCATTTCATCGAGGGCCGGGCCGCGAGGCGGCGCGTCTAAAATGCGATCGAACTCTCCCAACAAAACGCCCTCTTCTTCGGGATCTGCACTCATCACAGCCTGTTCGATGAAAGTGGGAACTGTTGCGAGAATCGGTTGCAAATTGCCGACTACGGTTTGAAAAGCATCGATGCGATCGCGCAATTTCTTGTAAACCTTCGCCTCTACCGTTCCGTCATAGTAAAAATTGTGTATTCTTACGGTATCATAAATCTGGCCGATGCGATCGAGTCTGCCGATGCGTTGTTCGACTCGCATGGGATTCCAAGGCATATCGTAGTTGATTAAAACGCCACAAGTTTGCAAATTTAGCCCTTCTGATGCGGATTCGGTACAAAGTAAAATTTTGATGATTCCTTCTCGGAATTTGGTTTTGATTTGTTCTTTCGGAAAAATTCGCCATTGGCCATTTTGATACAATTCTCCGCCGCGCCCGGAATAGCAAGCAATCTGAGATCCATATAATTGTTGTAAAGCAGTTCTGAGATAGTCCATTGTGTCGGTGTACTGCGTGAAGACGATCGCACTTTCGCGCTGGATTAGTTCTTGACGCAAAATTGTGATAAAATGCGAAAGCTTGCTATCTTCGCCTGTATTCTCAAATTGATAAAGTAAATCTTCTAAATATTTAATCTCTTCAGGATCTGCTGGTTCAAAATAAGACTCCATTCCTTCCAAAATCACATCATCGGCATCATCTAAATCCTGAAAATCATCCTCAGTAATGCTAATTCCTTCGAGGCGGCGCTGTAATGATTCGCGGATGGCATAAAAGGAACTTGTCAGGCGTTTGCGGTAAAGAGTCATCAAAAATCCTAACGCTTTGCGGTTGTCTTTTTGCGCTAGATTGTAAAAGTGGCGCACGTAATTGCTGACGGCGAGATAAAGCGGCACTTCGCGGTTATTTTCTAATGTAATCGCATTGTCTCTGACGGCGCGGTGGGGAATATCGCGATCCAACAATCCCCGCTGATAGTATTGGCGCAAGGTGTCGCGGGTGTGGCGGAACATCAAATCTTTGAGGGGAGTATTCACTGTCAAATATTGGCGGGAAGCGGCGATAAAATCCGTGTCTTCAGCAACTTGTTTGGGGTTGACTCGCTGGTTTTTTTCCCAGACATCTCTCAGTTTATAATATAACAATCGATCGCCCTTCTGTAAATATTGCTGCAACCGAGTACAGGGCGAACCGCCTTGCTGGAAGTAATCCACAGACATCAGTTGCCAAAAAGTCAAGGTTTGGCGATCGGGTTTATCGGATAGTGTGCTAAAATAATTGCAGAAATTCTCACCATAAGACCAATGTCCCCGGAGTCCGAGAAGGTGCAATAAATCGAAAACTTCGATCGCATCAATCTGCATCGGCGTGGCGGATAATAACAATAGCGATCGACTTTTTTCTTTCAATTGCTGCATTAACTGTAGCAACCGATTCGGAGTTTCCTTGCGGTTTTGCGGGCTTTGGCGGCGGGCGTGATGCGCTTCATCCAGAATCACCAAATCCCACGGTTGCGCGTCTAAAAGCTGTTTTGTACGATCGCTCCGACGGACTAAATGAGATGATGCTAAAATTAGATTTTGGGAATTCCAAGGATTTGTTATTGGTTGTTGGTTATTGGTTATTGGGGAATTACCAGCGGGGACAAGTTCACCTTTGCTATAACTCCAAAAATGCAGATTAAATTTTTCGCGTAATTCTTCGTGCCATTGCGGCTGAATACTAGCTGGTGCTAAAATTAACACGCGCTTAACTTTTTGGCTGACGAGTAAGTAACGCAGAATCAACCCAGTTTCAATGGTTTTTCCCAATCCAACTTCATCCGCAATTAAGAAACTTTTCGGGAAATTAGCCGCCACTCTACGCAATATTTTAACTTGATGCGGCCAAGGTTTAATAGGAATAGATTTCAAACAATAATCGAGACAACTCGGCGAAGCGTACAAATTGAGAAGCGGTTCAAATTTAGCATAATCTAGGAATAGTTCAGAATCCCCAACAACTCCTCCTAAATCCCGACTCCTAACATCCGTTACATCCGCTACATCCGCTACAAAATCCGTTGCCGCACCTTCCTCATCCGCTACATCCGTTACATCCGTTACATCCGTTACAAAATCCGTTGCCGAACCTTCCTCCCGACTCCACACAGGTTTACTGCTAGGCGCGTATTGTAGCAACTTATTTTTCACCGCTTCCGGCACTTCAAAAACGCGCACATTCGGCGATAAATTGTTCCACAACTGTTCAAACCGAAAAATCTCTTCAGAAACTCGTTCAGCATCTCTGCCGCCTTCCCAAGCACAATAAACGTGGAAAGATTCAACGTTGCTTTCCCAACCGCTGAGAGATTCGTTATTGGAACCGCTAAAAGCTAATTGTGCGCCGTTACAGTCGGTGAAAATACCGACTTTTTCGTGAAAAATATGCTGCCGATCGAGTAAACTTTCAGTATCTATTGGTAAGCCGTTAGATTTGAGGGGAACGGCGATTTTAATATCGAGATAACTGTTTTGAATCAGCCAACTGAGAATTTCAAAATGTTTGAGTTGGGCGAAGGTTTTGGGCGGTTGTAAATCGGTATCGAGGCGGATGGTAACTGCATCTCGGAGGGCGTAACCTTGTTGGATAGCTTGCAAGTCTTGCGGGCTGAATTGACAGCCCATGATTAACCGCATCCGCCCTTGATTGTGCAGCATCGCGCCCAATCCCTGCGCTACTTTACTGAGGATAGCGCTGTTGAAAAAGCCGGATTTGCGATCGTACTGTAGAGCACATTCTAGCGCGGGAATGTAGAAATCGGCGAGCGGGTTATTTTCGTTGCTAGAATAGCTGATGCGCCAGGGATAATCTGTTAAATTCATTGTTCTGAATCTGGGTAACTTATTCTGGTATTTGTTGTGGCGGAATCTCCTCAGCAGAAAGTGTGACGACTTTTCCATCTTGCCAAATACTAATTGATTGTCCGAGTCGGCGGTGTTTCTCGATCGCCTGTGCGAGCGCCTTTTTAACACCAGCATCGATTCGATCGGACAATTTTTGATTTGTTTGAGTCATCGGATTAATCCTCCTGAGTAATTGTATTCCAAATCTGGGACTGATAAATTATCGGATTAGAATTCAAAGGGCATTCTGCAATCAATTCAGGAATAGGATTAGAATTATCATAACTCACCCACATATCACTTAAAGGTAAGTACAATTCTAATAAATTTTTGCGTCTTAATCCGCTTTCCCACAGTCCGCCAGGGAATGAATTCCCTGGCTAATAGCGAAAGTCCTCTAAAGAGGACTGATGAGTTATTCCTATCATCCCTCTTTTGTCACTTGCGGCAGACAATATTATTAAATTTTAATATATTAAATCATAATTATTAAATCCTAGAGATTATTCAGTCCTCTTCAGAGGACTTTCGCTTTGAGGCAGGGAATTCATTCCCTGCCGGACTGCCGGAATGCGGGTTTTGCCTGAAGCCGGACTGCAGGTTTGAGCTTAAATTGACCTAACCTAAAATAAACTCAACTGTCCCTCAAACTGAATTTCCATCTGTTGATAAACAACCTTGGCCTTAATCTCATCCATCGCCAACCACAAATCTAACAAAGCCTTCTCCTCCGGGATGCGTTTCTTCTCATCCCCAATACGCGGAATCACTTTCAGCGCCACCTCTATCGCCCGCATGAAATTATCGTTATCAGTCAAAGCCGTTTTTTTCATAAACTCGCGCACGATTTGAATATCTCCGTCCTCCTGATACAAACCGATAATCGCGTGCAATCCATCGACTAAATAGGTAATCGAAAAATCTTGCGGATTGACAGAATAAGCTCCTTTTTTCAGCCGCTGTTTCGGTGTCAAAAATTTGCAAGTGCCGCTAACTGAGTCAATCAGTTTGTATTTTTTTGCTAAATCTACGACATCGAAACCGCCGACGGCGAGGGCGAGTTGTCGCGCTTCATCGAAGGGGAACTCGACAGCGCCAAAGGCATCCCACGCCAGGAAATACCACTGCGTCAGGGCGTCAAATCCGGCGGTATCGGTTTGTGCAAGTTTGCGGAAGCGATAGTTTGCTATGGCTTTTCTGGCTTCAGCAAAAGCAACTTCCGGGCGCACTTCTTCGCCGCTGCTGTCGAGGATGGGATAGGAACGGCTGAACACATTTAAAGCCGGGCCAAAGGCGCTTAAATAAAGGTCGATTCCTTTGATGTCGTTGGCTTCAAATTCTGGGGCGCGTTGTTCGACGAGATTGGCGACTTCCGGGCGCAAATCATCCCACCAAGCTTGGGCGGCGTTAGCATCGCGTTTGCGACAGATGAGGAGCACTGTACTAGAAACCGAGTTTTTCTGCGCTTGGTGCAAGTTTTGCGGGTTTTCGGTACTGACGGCCCAAGATGCGGTAATCTCGAAACCGGCATCGATGAGGGATTTTGTGAGTACGTCCCACGCGCCGGATTCTTTGTGGTTGAATTGGACTGTCATCACGCCGTCATCGCGCAAAACTCGGTAATATTCGCTAAAAGCTAGCGCCATTTTTGCTTCGTAATCTTGTTTGGCGAGTTCGTCGGGGGATGTGCCCATGTTGCGGAAGCGCGACGGGTTGGCTACCGCTTCTCTATCTTTGTCGGTGAGTTCTGAGTAGAATAAATCGGGGAATATATCGCCTAATGTGCGCTTCATCCAGACGTAGAAAAAGTCGGAAATTTCGGCATATTGGATCGTGCCATAGTAAGGCGGATCTGTGATAATCGCATCGACTGAATTGTCGGGAATGTGGTAGAGGCTATCGGCGGATGCGGCGTTAATTTGGATGGTTTTGGGGTCGTATTGTTCGATTCCAGGTAAGCCTGTTGAGTGGGGTTTTGTGCCGAATAATGAGCAAAGTTCTTGATATTCTGATGCAAGTGCATCAGCGCACCAGTGCCATAGTTCACCAGCGCCACTAATTTCTGGATAATTCCAAAATAGATTAAGTGCGTGTTGTCCTGATGCAGCTTGTGCAAAAGCTCTAGATGCTTGCCAATGAGATAATCTTGAATTTTTATCAACACATCTATCTAATACTAGAGCTAGATAAGTTGCGATCGCCTCTACTTTCTCCTGTTCATACTCAGCCTGTAGCAGCGCCTTAGCTTCGTTGATAATTTCTACATAAGTGACAAGCGTTAGCAACTGACGTGGGTTAAACATTCCTGCCCATGTTTTTGCATAAGTCCGAATATAATTTTGTTCGGTTTTTAAGCCAGGGGGGATTTCTTCTAGAGGAATTAAAGCGATATTTTTTAAGTCTCCTAGTTTTGAATTGATTCTGCCTTCGGCTATTTCAATTCCTTGTAAATCTTTGCGTTCAGGAATTCTAAACCCTAAGCTACTCTGTCCTTGGCGAAAAGCTACCGCATAAAGTTGATGACCTATATTGTTTTGTCTGCCTGCTTCATAAATGAATTCAGTTTCAATTATAGTATCGCAATTCGGGCATTTCCCGACACCTCGGCTAATCGTGCTGCCATCACTCGGATCGTACTCACCCGCATCCGTTTTAATCGTCGATTCCTTGCCTTTCTTCCCCTTCACCAACTCAAAATCAACCCGCTTCTGTTCCGGGTTGGGGACGGGTTTCACCGCATACCAATCACTCGTAACTTTTCTCGCTTGGTTCTTACCTGCATAATTACTTGTCTTACTCAACCACCAATTCGGACTCAAAGGTACAACCGACTGACAACTCGGACAAACCACCGTATGAGCCCACAAATAATTCTGCACAGTTTCCCCCGGTAAAGAAGGGAAAAATTCAGTTAATCTTTTCTGGGCTTCATCCCCCACCCATTTCACCCATTTATCAATATCCTCCTGCAAATCCGGGCCAAATTTCAGCGGATATTCCATCGCCGCCTTCATCGTCACTACCGCCACGGGATTGAGATCCGACGCCAACACATTCAACCCGTACCGCGCCGCCTCAAACGGAATGCTTCCCCCACCCGCAAACGCATCTAAAATCGTCGGCGTGCGATTCCCCCACACCTTCTCGCAATAGTCATGAACCTTTTTAATTCGCACCGAAGACGGGGGAGTTTTGTAGAGTTTAATTTCCTTCCCCGGTTCCAATCCCAGCAAATATTCAAACTCTTCTAAAGAGATATCTGCGGGTAAAATCGACCCCAACACCGAAGCGCGAGAAAACGATAAAGGTTTGCGCGAATACCAGCGATGCAATCCTTTAAATGGATTGCCGCCGTGTTCGTAATAAACCTGCTGGTTTAGCAGATTCACCGGCATGATTTTCTCGATGAAGAGTTGGGGGCGCATGATATTGTTGGTTGGTGGTTGTTGTTTTTAGGAACAGGCAAGATGCCTGTTCCACAAAGATTTAATTTTATTGTGGGGAGTAGGGGTTGGGCTTCTAGCCCGCCCTGAACAGGCAAGATGCCTGTTCCACAAAGATTTAATTTTATTGTGGGGAGTAGGGGTTGGGCTTCTAGCCCGCCCGGAACAGGCAAGATGCCTGTTCCACCAACTGCAATTTGCATTGGTATTATCCCAAAAATTTCTCGCTCAATCTTCAAATACCTCGGTCTTTTCAATGATAAACCATTCGTGGTACAATACTGCTAAGAAAAACTCTTGTCCTTTTGGGCGATCGCACACAGCCATATATCCCGATACAAACATATCATCGTCAAAAGTTGTATCCTTAAGAAACAGAGTCAGCGAGTTACCATCCGCACTCCAAATCGTCCGCAAAATCGTGATATTTTGGTGACGAGATGCTTCAACGGGCAATAACACCCACCGCCCCTCAATTTCCATAAATTCCGGTTCGCGGTATCTAAATTCAGACTCCCATCTAAACGGCCCTTCATGCTTCTCAATAATTCGATCCCACCGCACTGTTTTAATCTGGGCTAAAGTTTCGTTTGACAAATCAGCTACTTTCATAAAATTAATCTCCTCATAAATTTTGCTTGTTTGTATCGAAGTCTCGATCCCCCCTAACCCCCCTTAATAAGGGGGGGACCGGATGCAGTCAAAGTCAACCCCTACTCCCCTTCTTAAGGGGGATTTAGGGGGATCTAGACTTAGCGTAAAAACGAGATTTCTCAAGGATTTTAGTCAAATCGAATCAATCTCCCAATAAAATTCGCAAAGCTTTCAAAGCATTTGAACGATTGCCATTCGCAATTTTACCAAACCAATAATGTGCCTCTTCATTACTCATCGCCATAATCCCTTCAGCAATATTCGCAATTCGTTCAGTTTTCGATAGCGGTTGCAGCGATTGAAATAAAATCGCCAAACTCACCCCCGATTCTTCTGATAATATATAAGGAGTTTGTCGCTGCTGAGATAAACTTTTCGGGTCGTAATTATTCGCTTTGAGAGTTGCATAAATTGTCTGTCTCGCCAAAACCAGGACATTTCCTTTAAGTCGCCCCAATTTTTTAGCAGCAGGACGTTTTTTCTCTCCGGCTTTCTTGTAAGCACATTGGTAGAGTTCTAATGCAAAATTGTTATTTTGTAAAGGCAAAACTCGTAACTGAAATTCTTGCATGGTCTATGGGCGGGGCGGGTTTATGAGAGAGTTTATTTGAGGCGTAGATGGTTGGTAAAACCCGCCCCTACATGGCACTAATTATACAACAATTAATCTACATATCCGATCGTCTCCGAGCGATCGCGATTCGTGTAGGGGCGGGTTCACCAACCATCTACGCAATCAACCAACCATCTCAAAAACCCGCCCCGGCT